>JANXVF010000090.1 GCA_025351785.1 Flavobacterium sp. | reverse complement strand
CAACTTTTTTTGATAGACAAAATATAGTTTAATAGTTTGCAGATAATAGTTTTAATATGATTTATACAAACTAAATATTGAGCATCATTATCCTATAATAAAACTTTAAAAGGACTCGTCAGTATTTAAATAATATCCGTGGGATTTGTGACCTTGTGCATAATTTAAAATAATATTTGTGCGAGTGCCTTTGTCTAACAATACTCTTATTCCTACTCCAATTGCTGGTTCAAGTGTATGAAATAAGGGCAGTCTACCTTGATCGCTAACGGTAACAACATTTGTAAAAACTGTACCACTTATAAGTTCATTGCACAAAATAGGGAAGCGGTACTCAGTTTCAAACGAGACTAAGTTATTACCTCTAAAAAGTCCTTGAGTATATCCCTTGCCTTGTCGTCCTCGCTGATCCCAACCTACAGCTGGTAAATTTAAATAAGGCAATGTGCCGTTTGTTACATATTGTCCGTAAGCCCAAAGTGCTAACACATGTTGTTTACTATTTTTGCTAAGTGAAAAATAATGTCTAAACTCGCTAAGCAACACACCACTTTGCCTTTGTCCGCCAGATACAGATGGGTTATATCTGTAATTAAGATTAATATAAGTTCCCTTGCTGGCATTGATAGAGTTGTCGCGCGAATCGTAAAGTGCATTTACAATACCACCTACTACCGAATATTTCTGGACATCATAATTATTTTTTGTGTTATAATCATAATGATACGTTGTTATGCCTTGAGCCAAATCTAACTTTTTATCATCTATTTTTGAGTAGGCATCTACTTGAAAACCTCCCCCAAAGTATAGGTTTTTTTTAACTCTAAACGATACTAGTTGTTGAAACCGTATGTAGTTATAATCCATAGGTTGCTCAATATCAGTTAAATTAAATTCGCCACTTCCTGCACCTGACGGAATAATATCCGATCCTAAACCATAATTAGATTGAGTGAAAATATAATAGCGGTAATCACCATTTAATAAAATGGAATTATTTTTTAAATAAATATTGTTTACAACATCTATTAAAAGTTGTTTTTTTTGAGAATATTTTGCAATAGCATATATTTCAGAAAATCGCTCATCGTCTTGTTTTCCTTTAAAGATATATTGTGTAATGGCACCATAGCTAAAACCTGTGGCGGGTTGATAACCCAAATAGGGTGCAACAAAAAAAAACTTCTTCTTTTTGTTTTCCTCAGAACTAGCTTTTTTCGATTTAAAAAGTTCAGGAAACTCTTTGAGTTCACATTTACGTTGGGCATAAAGTGAAGTGGTTAAATGACCCAATAAAAACAAAAAAAATAGTATTTTAGAAACTGATTTAAGATTGTGCATAATATAATACCGAAAATTTAGGGCAAATATATACTTATTGATACACGTTATTGTTACATGATTTCAATATTTTGAACAATATTATTTGTCAAGATTTATAAGATTAAATATCAAATTGCAACTAATTTTTTTTGTGATTTTAAATAGATGATTAAATAAAATCTTCAACCTCATGCGATTTTGAATAGGTATGCCACTTATCGATACAATCGGCAAAGTCTGTTGGGAGTTCTGTATCAAATCGCATAAAATCATTTGTAACAGGATGGATAAATCCGAGTGTTTTTGCATGCAGGGCTTGTCGTGGCAAAGTTTTGAAACAATTATCAATAAATTGTTTATATTTTGTAAACGTGGTTCCTTTCAAAATTAAATTGCCACCATATCGTTCATCGTTAAAAATTGTATGACCTATATGTTTGAGGTGAACCCTTATTTGATGCGTTCTTCCTGTTTCGAGTTTGCACGAAATTAAAGTTACATACCCCAGTCGTTCGATAACCTTATAATGCGTTATTGCGGGTTTACCAATTTCTGGATCAGCAAAAACAGCCATTTGCATGCGTTCTTTCACGTGTCGGGCAATATTTCCTTCAATGGTTCCCTCGTCTTGTTTTACATTGCCCCAAACCAATGCAACATATTCTCTCTCAGTAGTTTTAGCTTCAAATTGTTTGGCTAAATGTGTCATTGCACTTTCGGTTTTTGCTACAACCAAAAGTCCCGAAGTATCTTTATCAATTCTATGCACTAATCCTGGTCTTTCAGAACTATTCATAGGTAAATTTTCAAAATGATAAGCAAGTGCATTAACTAGAGTTCCTGTATAATTTCCGTGACCGGGATGCACAACAAAATTGGGTGGCTTGTTAATAACTAAAAGTGCATCATCTTCATAAACAATATCTAACGGAATATTTTCTGGCAGAATTGTATTTTCATATGGAGGATGAGTCAGCATAATTTGAACAATATCAAATGGCTTTACTCTATAATTTGATTTTACTGCGATGTCATTTACATAAATATCACCATTTGAAGCCGCAGTTTGTATTTTATTTCGAGTGGCATTTTGAATAAATCCCATCAAAAATTTATCAATTCTTAACAGCGCCTGACCCTTAGGAACTTCAACCTTAAAATGTTCAAATAAATCGTCGTCTAATACAGGTTGGTCAATATTATTGCTCATTTGGGATGGTATCTAAAATCTTTTTGCTTTGTTCCTGTGCTAACGAATCTACTTCGGTTTCATCAAAAACTACTTTTCCGTCACCTAAAACTAAGTCTATTCTTGAAGCTTTTAAAATTTTAGTTCCAGGTTTTATGGGTTTTCCGTTTATCAACATGCGCATTACCATGTCTTTTCCTAAATAGGGAACGTAAGTTGTATCGCCAAGTACTAATCCTACGGCTTTTAAAGTAGGTACTGCTTGACGAAAAGTTTTCTCAATCAAATCAGGAACCGCAACCATTTTAAAAGTCGATGCATTCAGCTTTATATATATAGTTCGTCCTCCTTTTACTTTCGATCCTGCCGTAGGCTCTTGCTGAACTGCCGTTAGCTTCGGAAAATCTTTATTATAATCTACCGTATCTATAATTTCATAATTTAAATTGAGTTCGTCAAGTTTACTTTCGATTTGCTCTGGAGTGAGTTTTGCCAAGTTTGGAACTGTAATTTCTTCGCCATGATGTGTTATAAAAGTTATCCAATGAAAAAACAAATAAGTAATCACAGCAACTATTGCAATTGCCGATAATATTTGTGCGACAAAAACACGACTTGAAAGATAATTTCGTAAACTCATATAATTTATATTTATCACAAAGATATAATTTTTAGTATCAACAATTATGCTATTTTTGTGTAGTATTTAAAATAAAACAGCAATGAATGTAGCGGTAGTTATGGGAGGATATTCTGACGAATCAGTCATTTCGTTGCGAAGTGGACAGCTTATTCTAAACGAAATTAACAAAAAGAAATATACTTCTTTTGAAGTTCATATTCTAAAATCAGAATGGTACTGTATAGTTAAAGGCGATAAATTTTTGATAAATAAAGCAGATTTTTCATTTATTAATCAAGGGATAACTGCAAAATTTGATGTTGTTATTAACACAGTTCACGGCACTCCGGGCGAAGACGGTCATTTACAAGCCTACTGGGAGTTATTAGATATTCCATACACTGGTTGCAATTTTTATCAGTCAGGATTAACTTTTAATAAACGAGATACACTTTCAGTCCTGTCAAAATTTGAAATTCCTATGGCAAAATCAATTTATCTTTCAAAAGGCGATAGCTTTACGGGAGCAGAAATTAAAGCCCAATTGGGGTTGCCTTTTTTTGTTAAACCAAATCAATCTGGGAGTTCACTAGGAGTTTCAATGGTTTCTACCTTAGATGATCTTGATAAAGCTTTAGAGTTTGCTTTTGCTGAGGATCATGATATTTTAATTGAATCATATTTGAATGGCATTGAGGTTTCTGTTGGAGTTTTAAAATATAAAGGAGAAACAAAAGTTTTAGGCATTACTGAAATTTTAACTCAAAATGAATTTTTTGATTATGAAGCCAAGTATTTAGGAAAATCAGAAGAAATTACGCCTGCCAGAATTTCGAAACAAATAGAAAATAAAGTTATTGAAACAGCAATAAAAGTTTACGAAACATTGGGAATGTCTGGTTTCTCTAGAACCGATTTTATAATCATGAATGATATTCCTCATTTTATTGAAATAAATACTAATCCGGGTTTGTCGCCACAAAGTATTTTTCCGCAACAAGCACGATTTGCCAAAATAGAAATGAGTGATTTGCTAGATAATGAGATTGAGCAAGCATTAAAGCGAAAACCTATTTGGGATAAAATGAAATAATTATTTAAAATATGAAAAAAGCAATTTTCCCTGGTTCGTTTGACCCTATAACGTTGGGACATTATGATATTATAAAAAGAAGTATTACATTATTTGATGAAATAATTGTGGCAATAGGAGTTAACGCCGAGAAAAAATACATGTTTTCGTTAGAAGAAAGAATCCAATTTATAGAAAATGCTTTTGCTGACGAACCAAATGTTAAAGTAATAAGCTACGAAGGTTTGACTATTGAGTTGTGCAAAAAAGAAAAAGCACAATTTATTTTGCGAGGATTACGAAACCCTGCCGATTTTGAATTTGAAAAAGCCATTGCCCACACTAATAGAAGACTCTCAAAAATCGAAACTATATTTCTTTTAACTGCGGCTAAAACGTCCTATATTTCCTCGAGTATTGTAAGAGATGTAATTAGAAATGGAGGCGAATATCAAATGTTAGTTCCAGATTCGGTAAGGGTTAGCAAATAATTTTAAATTATTTTTTCTTTTTTTTGGCATCTCGAGTGCGCTCTACACCTCGGTTTCTTGAAGCAGTTTTTCGGGGTTTTGTTTTTGCAGGTCCACCAAGATTAACTTTCTGATTTTTCTTTGACTTTTCTTGAAACGCTTCGCCACCATCTTTTTTGACACGTTTCATTAGTTGCTTTACTTTCTTTTTATCTTTCTCAAATTCTAATAGTCTAACTTCTTGAACAACTGACGATGGAAAATCTAAAAACTCAATTTCTTTATCCATTAATATTTCTGCTTGAACCTGAATATCTTCTTCATTTGGCGAAATAAAACTGATTGCGATTCCAGGTTTGTCAGCTCTACCTGTTCGACCTATTCTATGTATATATTGCTCTGGAATTTCAGTAAATTCAAAATTTATAACATGCGAAACATCAGAAATATCAAGTCCACGAGCCATAACATCTGTAGTAATAATTCCTCTCAATTCGCCAGCCTGAAAAGATGCCATGGTATTTAATCGGTAGTTTTGCGATTTATTTGAGTGTATTATACCAAACTGTTCTCTATAAATTTCCTCGATACTATTTGCAATCAAATCGACTGTTTTTTTATTATTCGCAAAAATCAAAACTCGCGCAGTTGTATCATCAGTTGTAATAATGTGATTCAGTAAATTTATTTTAGTCAAAAAATTAGGAACGGCATACCCAAATTGCTTTATTTTTTCTAGTGGAGTTCCTGATGGGGCTAAAGTTATTTCTTCGGGAAGTTCGAAATATTCATCGAGCAAAGCATCAACATCGTCAGTCATAGTAGCCGAAAACAAAATATTTTGTCGTTTGTTTTTCATCATGGTTAATAACGAGGTAACCTGAAAACGAAAACCTAAATTTAATATTTCATCAAACTCATCAATTACCAATTTTTGTAAAGAATCAAATCTGATAACGTTATCTAGTGCTAAATCCATTGTTCTACCTGGAGTTCCTACTAAAATATCAATACCGGCATAAACAGCTTTTTTTTGGGTATTTATATTTACACCACCATAAATTCCTAATGTTCTTACAGACATAAACTGAGTTAAACTTTCAATAACATCTACAATCTGAACAACAAGTTCACGGGTAGGAACTAAAATTACAATTCTTGGGGTATCTGTTGAGACAAATTTCCATTGTTTAAGCAAAGGAAGTAAATAGGCAAGAGTTTTTCCTGTTCCTGTTTGTGCAATTCCCATAACATCACGACCAGACATAATTGGTGAAAACGATTTTTCCTGAATTGGAGTAGGGGTTTTCAGTCCAATAGTATCAATTGCTTTTTGTAAAGATTTTGGTAGATTGAATTGCTCAAAAGTGCTCATTGCTTATTTTTATGCAAAGGTAAGGATTTCTTTTTTGGGATGAATTTGAATTTAAATGGCTAATTTAAATAAAAAATCTTTGCCAGTTTTGACAAAGATTTAGATTTATTTATTTGTTAACTTTTATTCTCTTTATTAAAATAAACTAAATAATAATACATTTGCTTTTCTTCGTCCCAACCTTTTTCAACATATTTTTCGGCACTTTCTGGATTTATAAAATCAAGTTTTATTTGGATATGTGTATCTAGATTTATTATATTTTTTATTGATTTTCTGGCATCTGTAACTGCAGCATTTGCTATAGGAAATGTTGTTACATCTTCAATACTAAATTTTTCTCCTTTATCAACTTTATAGTTTTTAAATTCAGGAATCAAATCTGGGTTATCTAAAACTTCATTTAAAAAATTGGTTTCCTCAAAAGTATCATTTTTTGCAAAATGGTTTACAGCTCTGTTCATAAACATCACTTCTTGCTTTTTATCTTCGGCTGGAAAAACTACATCTTTAGCAAAACTTTGACAAAATTTCAAATATTTTTTAGTCATGAAATTTTCATCTTGAAATGCATCGACGGCCAGAAAATGTTCTAACCAATAGCGTGCATCATAACGATTACTATCTACAGTCAAAATTTTATAACCCTCTTCTTTTTTGTAATTAAAAATAATACAACCTTTGTCTAACCGATTCAAATTTATACCTTCTTGTAGAATTAAATCGAGGTTGCTATTTTTTTCCTCAAACTGCAAAAAATCAGATCGCAATTCGCTTTTAAAAATCCCTATGGCATCAACAATATTGTTGTCAATAGATACATTTGTTAAATATGAAACATAAACTTCTCCGTTTTTTATGTGTGGATGGTTTGATTGCTCAAACAAATGATTGGTGATTTGCTTAGAAATGTCATGAACATTTGAAGGATTTTCAAAAATTTCGGTTGCCATTTTAAACATCTCATTATAATCTAAATCTACCTCGTGAGCAAATTGATAATAGTTTTCTTCTTTTTCACGAAACGACTTAAAGAAATATTCCTTTAGCAAGGGTGCCATTTCATTATTTAACGAGTATTGATTTTCTGACAAAAAAATCGCTTCGTTACGACTTTTATTTCCAACTCGGTGTATTGATAAACTCTCAATATGAGTGTTGTATAAATTAATCATTTATTATTTTATTATTTTAGGTAATTTTTTTTTTACTTTCTATAAGAAACTAATTCCAATTTTCTTCAAATCCAAAATCTTCAAAACTATCATCGGTTCCAAAACTGTCTAAATCGTCTTGGTCTAGATCATCTTCAAATTCGTTATAGGTTTCGTCTTCTTCAAAATCAGATTGAAAATGTTTTTCCATTGCTTCGGCTGGCATTTCGCCATGAGAGAAAAGTAAATTCGGATAAATAACATCTATTTCTACTGCATCTTCAACTGCGGCTAGTTCTACTAAAAAAGTCCACATATTGATAAAATCATATACATAGATAATTTTGGTGTTTTCAGTGTTTAGAATATCTACTAACTTATAATCACTCATGATTTTGTTCTCGCCAGGAACATCGCCAGCGTCAAACATTGGAATTTCATCTTCCTGATTCCATGTTGCATCGCAGGTATAAAACGAGGCTACTTCCATACCATCAAACCCAAAAGCATTTACGATAGCATTGTGTAAATCTTCTAAAGTATCCTCTTGAAGTATAGCAATATCTCTAAAAATGTCCTCTTCGGCATCAAGAATTACTCTAAATTTATAAACCATAATTATAATTTTATTTGAAAACTCAAAGGTAAAATTTTAATTATCATTTCATATTTATCAATTGCTATTTGTTGATAAAATTTTGTTGTAAAGTTGCCCTAGAACTTGAAACCAATTTTGATTCCTCCCCATTTATACGATTTTCCTATTTCGTATTCTCGGGTTTGCAAAGTTTGATAATATTCAAAATACATAGCTTTTGTTTGCATAATAAAGCCATAATGATTTTGAGCTGTAAACCGCTCGATGGAGTTTGAACTTATCACCAAAGGACTTTTTTTATTAAATAAACCTCCTTGAAGTGTAGCATCATAACCAATTGCGCTTACAAAAGCTTGAGAAAAAAAGTATATTTCAAATTTATTTTTGTTTTTTATGCTTGTAAACGGACTATTAATTATACCGATTGTTGCGTTTAATCCTAAGGATGCATTGGTATATAAGGTACCAATTTTTGCATTTGAACTAGCATTTAATGAAAATAAATTGCTGTACCTTATTAATTGTTTTTCATAGTTTAGTTCATAATTCAACACGATATCATTTTTAATTTGATTTTGCCAACCTCCGGGAATGGTATTTCCAGTGGCTTTATGAATAGCAACTTGCATTTCTTTTCCAAAAGCTCCTGGACCTATAATTCCTAAATTGATAGAAGATACTAGTCGAGATTTTTGGATAGTATCAGTCGAGATTCCAAAACTTTTTAACATAATTGAGGCTGCAAAAGGCCTATCGTTATATTGTATTTCTTCACTTTTTATATTATCAGGTGTAAAACCAATATGTTCAATAGAAATTCCATATTTAGTCTCGCTTTTTTTGGGGATAATAAACAAATTGTTGAGAGGGTTTTTTCTGAAAACTGGGGACACAAATTCAAAATTATATCCTTGCGTATAATTTTGATCGGTACCTGCAAAATAATCGTTATCATAATTAAAACGAAAATAACGAGTTGCTTTTATGTCTCTAAATGAGGCTGTGTTTTCAATTTTTTGAGCCATAAGAAAATAGGAACTCAATAAAATTAGAGGAAGTAAATATTTTGTTTTCATGCTAAGAATTACGCAAATAAAAGAAGTTAAGTTTTTGATATTGATTTAATTTATTTTTAAATCGAAACAAATAATTTTGTCTTACATGATTTTTCATTTCTTAATAGTATTTTTGAATCATTAAAATTATATAATGAAAATCGTAATATCTCCAGCAAAATCTCTTGATTTTGAAAGTCAGTTGCCTACAAAATTGCATACTCAGTACAATTTTGTAAAACAATCTCTTGCTATTGACAAAGTTTTGAGAAAGAAAAAGCCAAAACAATTAATGGAGATGATGGACATATCAAATAAATTGGCCGATTTGAATTGGGATAGAAATCAAATTAGAAATGTTGCAGAAATCTCAACAGAAAATGCTCGCCAAGCTATCTATGCTTTTAATGGCGAAGTATATGTTGGCTTAGATTCATATTCTTTAACTGATGAGAAAATTGCTGTTTTGCAAGACAAACTACTTATAATTTCTGGGTTGTATGGTTTGCTTAAACCACTAGATTTAATTCAACCTTACCGATTAGAAATGGGAACTAAATTACCAATTGGCACAAAAAAAAACTTATATGATTTTTGGAAACCTGTTATTACCAAAGAATTAAATATAATTTTAGAAAAAGATGAGTTGTTTATCAATTTAGCAAGTGCTGAATATTTTGAAGCTATCGATGTAAAAAAACTCAAAGTTCCTGTAATTACTCCAGAATTTAAAGATTATAAAGATGGAAAATTAAAAATGATAAGTTTTTTTGCTAAAAAGGCTAGAGGATTAATGGTGCGATATATTTTAGAAACAAAAGCCGAAACAATTGATGATTTGAAAGGATTTAATTATGAAGGATATGTGTTTGATACAAATTTGAGCTCTCCGACTAAACTTGTTTATACTAGATAAATTTCAAAAAATGATTTTAATACTATTAGAGTTTTATAGGTAGCGTCTCGCGCGCTTTGCGATGTTGCGGACGATTTAGCAACAAGCCTGTACAAATATAAACAAATTATTGATTTAAAAACTTACTTTCAGATAAATACCCAAACCCCGCAATATCGCTGTCGGCAGATGCCTTTTTTTATGTTAAGATTTATTCCTTTATGAATTTTTTATAAACTTTTTCCTTTTCCAAATATATTTCTAATAAATAAATTCCTTTAGAAAGATTTTCTACATTAATTTCTTTATTATTTTGAGTTTGAGTCAAAACTTCTTTCCCTAAGTAATCAAATATTTTTATTTTTTCTATTTCGTAGTTATTTTTTATAAGTAAGATATTTTTTGTTGGATTAGGATAAATTTGTAATGTGGTGTTTTCAGTATTAGATAAGAAATTATCATTAGACAAAGTCAAAAACCAATTATATGCTGTTATTGAACAGCCTAGAGTACTAGCACCTGTCCAATTGCTTACATCTGTCAACGAACAAACTGAACGAACAAAAAACGCATAGCAATTGTATGATGGTGAAATTCCAGTAATTATGAATGGATTATTAGTTACAGAAATCCAGGCATTTGTTGGAATTGTTGAACCAACATTAAAATCAGGAACTACTGCAATTTCCCAATTTGTTGCAGTTCCATTTTCAGTCCAACTCAATTCCACAGTATTTAAAAATGCAATATTGTTAATTAAATTTACGTTTGAAGGAGCGGGACATTGTGAGTAACTTAAAAAATTGATAAGTAAGATAGCTAAGATTATTAATTTTTTCATATTTGTTATCGTCTTAACTTAATATTCTTTCTCATTCAGTTTTTCTAAGGTTTCTGTCAACGTCTCGCGCGCTTTGCGATGTTGCGGACGATTTAGCACCGAGCCTTCACAAATATAAACAAATTATTGAGTTAAAAACTTCTTTTCTGATAAATACCGAAACCCGCAATATCGCAAAACCGCTGTTATAAGCAGGCTTTGTTTACCTTGGCATAAGGCTTGTTCACTTTGGCGGGTGTCTTGTTAATTTTCTGAAAAGTTAATTTCAAAGCTACTTTTTTCGTCTTCTAGCATCGTGAATTTGATTTACCGCAATTTTTTGAAGCTTGCTTATAATTACTATATATAGATATATTCTTCGTATTCTCGCATAGTTTCACGAGTTGCTTTTTTCTGATCGCGCGAAATTTCCCTCATCGCATCAACCCCTTTTCGAGCACATGTTTTTATTTTATTTAATCTAGCCGAAAAGTCGATGAGTTTTTTTGCATCATCAGGACTTAATTTCGATTTGAGTTCGTTTACAAGTTTGCTATAATCAGAAACAACCTCTTGGTTTTCATCATAATCTGATTTTAATTCAACAAAAAGTTCTTCAATTTCTTTGGTGATATCGTTACCAATCTCTTCACTTTTTTTGTAAAGGGTTTTTATAATTTTTTTGTCAGAGCTATTAAAAAGTCCCATATACTTTTGTTTAAATAAATAAATACCTTGATATTCAATCAAATATAAAATATTATTTTTTAAAAATAAACAATTGTTAATAACTTTATAATTTAGCTATACTATTTATACCATTAATTGTTTGAAAAAATCATTCAAATTATTACTATTTATATACGACTTAAAATTTAGTGCATTGCATCTGCTGGATTGATTTTAGTTTTACCTCGTTTTATTAAAAATATAATTGGTATGCAAAATAAAAATAGAATTCCCAGATACAAAAAGATATCCATATAAGACAAAACTGTACTTTGTTTGAGTACATTATAATCAATTACTTGGTATGCTTTATTTAGAGATTCGTTTACAGAAAAACCTTTTGCTTGAAAATTTTTTTGTAATTGCAGGATACGTTGTTGCACTTCATATTTGCTTCCATCCAAATGTGAAATTAAATCAACACGATGTTTTTGACCAAATCTAGTTATAAAAGTAGTAATAATTGCAATTCCAAAAGAACCGCCAAGTTGTCTCATCATCCCGGTAAAAGCGGCACCTTCGCCTATGCTTTTTCCGCTTAATGTAGAAAGTGATAATGCCGTTATGGGTACAAAAAGCAAACCTAGTCCGATTCCTCTAAAAATTAAAGGCCAAAAGAAATGTTCAGTACCTGTATCTGGTGTTATAACTGTGTACATAAAAAATGTAAACACAAAAAATATAAAAAAGCCACCACCAACAAGATAGCCTTGGGGAAATCCTTTTTGAATTAAATTTCCAACAATAGGCATACAAAAAGCAGTTGTAATAGATCCTGGAATTAGTAATAATCCAGCATCTGTGGCACTCCAACCCAAAATTGATTGTGTATAAATAGGAATAATTAACGTAGATCCATATAATCCGAAACCAAGAATGAAACACATCACAATGCCTATTCTTAAATTCCCATCTTTTAAAACACTTAAATTTACAATTGGATATTTATAAGTCATTTCGCGCCAAATAAATAATAAAAATCCAAATATTGTTACACAACTTAAGATAACAATGGTACTATCATTGAACCAATCATCTTGTTGCCCGTGTTCTAAAACAAATTGCAAGGAACCAATAAAAGATGCTAAAAAGAAAATTCCCCACCAATCTACTTGATTAGCACGAAGTTTTTCACCATATTTTGGGCTTCTCACAAAAGTTAATGTCAATATTGTAGCAATAATTCCGATGGGAATATTAATGTAAAAAATAAAAGGCCAAGAAAAATGATCAACAATATATCCTCCCAATGGCGGACCTAATGTAGGACCAACTATAACTCCCATTCCATAAATTGCTTGTGCCATGCCACGTTTTGCTAACGGATAACTTTCGGTAATAATAGTTTGAGCAGTTACTAGTAAAGCGCCACCGCCAAGACCTTGAATGAATCTAAAAGCGACTAACTCCCAAATATTTGAAGCATTTCCACATAAAAAAGAAGCAGTTGTAAAAATAATAATCGACACTGCAAAATAATTTCGTCTACCAAATTGTTGAGACAACCAGCTAGTCATAGGAATTACTATTACATTGGCAATTGCATATGCTGTAATTACCCATGCAACATCAGTTAATGTGGCGCCTAAACTTCCCCGCATATTTGTCAAAGCTACGTTTACAATTGTAGTATCGACAATTTCTAAAAGTGCACAAAGAACAGCAGTTATTGTGATAATTACTCTTCTAAAGCCATATTCCACCAAGTCATTTTCTTGAACCATTATTAATTTAAGAATTAAGAATTAAAAAATTAGTAGTGTCTTATTGATATTAATATGTTAATAATATGTAGAGATGGCATTATTTCAAATGCACATCAACATCTACATTCATTCCTGGACGCAATAATTTTAATTTTTCAACATCATTATCAGAATCTATTGTTATTTTAACGGGTAAACGTTGAATTGTTTTAACAAAATTTCCAGTTGCATTATCTGGAGGTAAAATAGAAAATCGAGATCCTGTTGCAGGCGAAAATGATGCAATTGTTCCTTTAAAATCAGTATCAGGATATGCATCAGCTTTTATTGTAACTTTTTGACCTACAACCATTTTGTTTAACTGAGTTTCTTTAAAATTTGCAATCACCCACGATTCAGAATTGTTGATAATATAAAATAAAGATTGACCAGGTTGAATGTATTGTCCTGGTTGAATAGCTATTTTTGAAACTTGTCCATCAACCGAAGCTGTTACAATAGTATAGGATAAATTTAATTTTGCAGCATCTAGTTGAGCTTGCGATTTTTTTATGTTAGCTTGTGCTACTTGTGCTTGTTTATTGGAAACATTTGTTCGAGATGTTGCAACTGTTTTTTGAAACGAAGTAGCTTTTTGTTGTTCTTGTAAAATTTTTAGTTGGCTTTGTGCTTCTAGTTTTGTTGCTTCAGCTTGTTCAAATTGTTGTTTTGTAATCGATTGGTTTTTATATAAATTATTATATCTTTCAAAATCATTGGTGGCTCTTGTCAATCTAATTTTTGCAGTTTCAATGTTTCCTCCAGCTGTTTGAAAATTTGCATCTGATACTGAAACTGAGGCTTGAGAAGTACCTATATCAGCTTTTGAAACTTCAAAATTTCCAGTTGCACTAGCTAAATTTGCATTAGCTTCCTCAACTTTTACTAAAAAATCTTGATTATCAATAGTAAACAAAGTGTCACCTTTTTTTACAAATTGATTGTCTTTTACATAAACTTTAGTAATATAACCAGCAACTCTTGGGATTATTGCATTTAAATTTTTTTCAATTTGAGCATCATCAGTCGTTTCATGTGATTGCGATTTGACGAATTTAAAAATACCATAGGTTATACCAATTGATAGTAGGATTATGAAAATAAATAGAAATTTTTTATTTGTTTTTTTCTTTTCCATTTTAAGATTATTTAGTTGTGTTTAAGTTGAAAGAGTTAATTAATTTTCCTGAGACAAATTGTAATTGATAATATTTTAAAGCAATATCAGCCTGCGAAAGTGCTAAATTTATTTTTGTTTGTAGTTGTTGTACATCTGCTTCAAGTAAGTCATTGGTATCTGCTAGACTATTATCATATTTATCTTTAATAATTCTATAGTTTTCCTCACCTTGAATATTTGCTTGTTTATAAACTTCACTTTGCTTTAACGATAATGTATAATTTTCTTGAGCTTCTTGAGTTTCTAATTTAATTTTGTCTGTCAATATTGTTATTGCTGTTTTAGCTTGTTCTACTTTAGATTTTGCTAATTTGACTTCTTTAGGATTTTTAAAAATTGAACTTATATCATAATTTAATCCTACACCAAAATTTATAGCATTTGTAACTGTTAAGACATCTTTTAAATCTAAAGCAATATAACCTCCAATTAAAGAAAGTGAAGGATAAAATCCCGATTTGGCAATTTTTACTCTTGACTCTGAAGCTTTTTCTTCAAAATTTAATGCTTCTAAATCATTTCTTTGTGTTGCAATGGTTGCGTTTTGATTTTTTACCATATCGCTTTTTATAGTCTCAATATCAATATCAATTTTTGTGTCCTCTGGCAATTGAAGTAATGTAACCAACTGATAATTAATTACATTTATGTTTTTGTTTGCTGTATCTAACGAAAGTTGAATGGTAGAAACTTGCAATTGTGCTTTTAATAAATCATTTCGTGCAAGCAAACCATTATCTACAAGCGAAGTAAAATCTTTAACCCGTTGTTGCGCACTTTTACTATTTTCTTCAAATAATTTTGCCATTTCCTGTGCTTTGTAAAGCGATGCAAATAATTCGACAGTTTCTAATGCAAGTTGTTCTTTAGTATACAAAGCCGAAAATTTTTCAGATTTATAAAGATTATTTGATGCTAAAATTGAATTTTTTAGTTTAAATCCATTAAAAATTGGCATATTTAGATTTGCTTGACCAAGCAATAGTTGACTTACTTTTGGCGAATTACCACCAGAATTTGAACTCCCTAAATTTGAAACAACATTAGCATTTGTTAATCTAGAATATTGTCCCGAAATTTTCAAACTAGGGTATTGATTATTTTTTACAGTTTCTAGTTCAAGTTTTGCCGATTCAACTTTAATATTAGCCAAATTTGCCTCATTACTTTTTGTGGTAACTATCGAAATGGCATCTTTTAAAGAAAGTGTTTTTCGCTCTTGCGAATTTATAATCCCAATTCCAAAAATAAAGATCGAAATTGAAAATAAGATTTTAATTTTCATAAACTAAAAGTGCTTTAATGGTTTGTTGAATGTGTTGCGTTAATTCTGTACTGATATAATTATTAAAATCGTCTTCAGTTTTTAGACTAAAGATAGCTCCATACAAAGCTTTATTCATATTAAAATAAACTAAAGATCCTATGATTATAGGAGCTAAAAGGGGTACATTTATATTTCGTTGAAAAACCCCCATTTCTTGTCCTTCAGAAATTACCGATTGTACTAGGCTAATATTATTTTTTTTAACCTCAATAAATGCGTCTAAGTTTATCTCACGCTTATTATTTGAGGCCTCTTGGTGCAAAATTTGATGAATATGACGATTCGCATTTACCTGATGAATATAATATTCAATGATGCGTTCAATTTTTGTAACGGGCGATATTTTTTCTTGAACTAAATTTTCCAATTTCAAACCCAAACTACCAATTCTATGAATAACTAAAGCTTCAAGAAGTTTGGCTTTTGATCCAAAATAATACGAAATCATCGCTACATTTATATGAGCAATTTTCGATATATCTCTAACAGATGTTCCGTCATAACCTTCTTCGGCAAAAAGTTGTTCGGCTACATTTAAAATCTCAATTTGCTTTTCGCTAAATCCCATAGTTAAAGTTAAACAAAATTCTAGTACAAAATTAAACAATCGTTTGAGTTAAACAACTGTTTAATTATAAAATTAACCTTTTATTAACAATAGGAACAACTATAGATAATTTCTATATAGTATTATTAAATATATAAAAATCAATTAATTAATATATGATATCTATATAATTAGTTTAATAAATTTATTGATTGAATTAATTTTATTATTTTCAAGAAATTTTATAAATGCACTTCCAATAATTGCTCCTTTTTGGTGTTTCACTGCTTGTGCAAATGTTTCTTTAGAGTTGATTCCGAAGCCAATTATTTGTGGATTTTTAAGATTTAAATCAGCAATTCTTTCAAAATAAGTTGTTTCATTATTTCCAAATCCTTGATTACTGCCAGTTACACTTGCACTACTTACCATATAAATAAAACTGTCTGAAATGGCATCTATTTGTACAATTCTTTCATTTGAAGTTTGAGGTGTAATTAGGAAAATATTTTTTAAATTTTCCAATCCAAATACAGATTTGTAATGGTTTTCAAATTCGTTTAAAGGCAAGTCAGGAATTATCAATCCGTCTATTCCGATTTCGTTACATTTTTTGCAAAATGCTTCAATCCCATATTGATACATCGGATTGAAATACCCCATAATTAACAGCGGAATTGTTACCGTTTCTCGAATATCTTTAAGCTGTTCAAACAACAACTCGGTTGTCATTCCGTTTTGAATAGCTTGAGTTGAACTAGCTTGAATAGTAGGTCCATCGGCTAACGGATCGCTAAAAGGCAATCCAATTTCTATAATATCCACACCATTTTTTTCCAATTCTTGAATTATAGAAACGGTGTCATTTATATTTGGATAACCTGCTGTAAAATAGATAGATAATAGTTTTTTATCTTCTTTTAATTTAGAATTTATTCGATTCATTTTAGTATAGTTTAAAATAATCAATGTATGTATTTAAATCTTTGTCACCACGACCAGAAAGATTAACTACCACTATATCAGTTGGTTTGAATTGTTTTTTGTCAAATACTGAAAAAGCATGCGCTGTTTCTATTGCTGGAATTATCCCTTCCAGTTGCGATAATTCTATTCCACTTTGCATAGCATCTTGATCAGTAATTGCAATAAATTCTGCTCTTTTTGTTTCAAATAAATGGGAGTGTAAAGGACCAACTCCTGGATAATCCAATCCTGCCGAAATAGAATAGGGTTCTGTTATTTGCCCATCATTTGTTTGCATTAAAAGTGTTTTGCTTCCGTGAATAATTCCGATTTTTCCAAGAATTGATGTAGCTGCACTTTCGCCAGATTCTACTCCTTTTCCCGCAGCTTCAACTGCAATTAAATTTACGTTTTCATCATTTAAAAAATGGTAAAATGCGCCAGCGGCATTGCTTCCACCACCAACACATGCTATAACATAATTTGGAAATTCTGTACGTTCTTTTTCAAGTAATTGTGCTTTTATTTCTTCTGAAATTATGGCTTGAAATCGAGCTACCATGTCAGGATAAGGATGCGGACCCACTACTGAACCGATAATGTAATGGGTATTTTCTGGATTATTTATCCAATCTCTAATTGCTTCATTTGTAGCATCTTTCAAAGTTTTTGAACCTGATAATGCAGGTCTTACTTCGGCTCCAAGCATTTTCATTCGTGCCACATTTGGTGCTTGACGTTTTATGTCGACTTCTCCCATATATACAATGCATTGTAAACCCATTAGCGCACAAACAGTTGCAGTTGCTACTCCGTGTTGTCCTGCGCCAGTTTCTGCAATGATTCTAGTTTTGCCTAATCGTTTTGCAACCAAAATTTGTCCGATAGTGTTATTAATTTTATGTGCACCAGTATGACACAAATCTTCACGTTTTAAATAAATTTTTGTATTATATTTTTCAGACAATCGTTTGGCAAAAAACAACGGTGTTGGTCGTCCTACATAATCAACTAGCAGCTCCATAAATTCTTTTTGAAATGAAGGTTCTGCAGTTATTTTTAAATAATTTTTTCGCAATTCTTCTACATTTGGATATAACATTTCTGGAATGAATGCACCACCAAAGTTGCCATAATAGCCGTTATTATCTACGTTATAATTCATTTTCATATAGTAATTTTTTAAATTCTGATAGGTCTTTTTTTATTTTAATTCCAGCTTTATTTTCAAATTTGCTATTAACATCAATTGCAATACAATAGGGTGCAATTTTTGTTTTTTGAAAGTTTTTTATTTGTAACATTTCCTTTAAACCTATTCCTCCACTGAGAAAAAAGGGTTTGTTGCTGTCATATTTTTCTAATAATTTCCAATCAAATGTAGTTCCGTTTCCGCCAGGAAGTTTTCCTTTTGTATCAAACAAAAAATAATCGCAAATCGATTCATATTCTTTTAAAATTTCAAAATTAAAATCATTATTTATCGAAAAGGCTTTGATGATTGAAACATTTGAATCGTATAATTTTTTGCAAAATTTAGGAGTTTCATTTCCGTGTAATTGAACTAAATCTAACTGATATTTTTCAATTTTTGAACTAATTTTATTAAAATTTGCATCTACAAAAACTCCAACTTTTAAAATTGATTTTGGAATTTCAGGAAGAATTCCGTCAAAAAAACGAGCTGATTTTTCCCAGAAAATCAATCCTAAATAATCGGGTAGGAGTTCTGCTATTTCTGAGATATTTTCAGAATTCTTCATGCCACAAATTTTGAGTTTCATAGCTTTAAATTGTTTATAAATTTAGTAGCTTCAAATCCAGCATTTTCAGTTTTCATAAATTTTTCTCCGATCAAAAAACCCTGATAATCATATTTTTGAAGCTCTTTAATCGAATTTATACTTGAGATTCCGCTTTCGGATATTTTTATAAATTGATTCGGAATTTTTGAGGCTAAATTGAAACTATTTTTCAAGTTAACTTCAAAAGTTTTAAGGCTTCTATTATTTACTCCGATAATATTTAAACTTGGCATAATTGATTTTTCAAGTTCTGATTCGTCATGAATTTCTAATAAAACTTCTAAGGCTAAAGATTGAGCAAATTCAGAAAATTTCTTAATTTCTGCTCGAGTTAAAACCGATGCGATTAATAAAACAGCATCTGCACCAAATGCTTTTGCTTCCAGTAATTGATATTCGTCAATAATGAACTCTTTTCGCAATAACGGTATATTTACAGTTGCTCGTGCCAACAATAAATCGTCTAATGAACCACCAAAATATTTTCCATCGGTTAAAACCGAAATGCCACAAACACCAGCATTTTCATATCCTTTAACAACTTCTTCAACACTGAAATTGTAATTTATTTCTGCTTTAGATGGTGAACGGCGTTTATGTTCGGCAATAATACCAGTTGAACTTGCACGTAAACTTTTGCTTAAAGAAATGGTTTTGCTATCGAAAAGTACTGAATTTTCTAATTGTGATGCTGGAATTATTGATTTCTTCAGCAATACTTCTCGTCTTTTGTCTACAATTATTTTGTCAAGTATGTTCATATTTTATTTGCTTAATTCCTGTAAAATTTTTAGTTTTTCTAACGCTTTTCCCCCTAATAAACTTTCTTTTGCTTTAGAAAAACCATCCAAAATTGAACTATTTTCAACTGTTGCAATTGCCACTCCAGCATTGGCACAAACAACATTATTCTGTTCATTTGTTCCTTTTCCTGAAATTACATTATAGAAAATTGAAGCAGATTCATCAATAGTTTCGCCACCTTTTATTTGATGTAATTCTTGTTTTTGCAAATTGAAATTTTCAGGTTTTAAAATGAATTCATTATTTTTTGATATGATTTTGGTTTCATCGGTTAACGAAATTTCATCAAAACCATCTAATCCGTGTAAAATGCAAAAATTGGTATCGGTATTTTCATATAAATAACTATACATTCTTGCTAGCTCGAGGCTGAAAACTCCTATCACTTGATTCTTTGGAAACGACGGATTTACCATTGGACCAAGTATATTAAAAAACGTTTTAACACCAAGCTCTTTACGAATTGGACCTACATTTTTCATCGCTGGATGAAATAATGGCGCGTGAAGAATGGCAATATTTGCTTTGTCAATGCTTCTTTGAACAAAATCGTTTTCTGAACTTAATTTGATTCCCAAACTTTCCATCACATTACTTGATCCAGAAATAGAAGAAACACCATAATTTCCGTGTTTGGCAACTTTTATTCCAGTTCCAGCTACTACAAATGAGGCAAGTGTTGAAATATTGAATGTATTTTTTCCATCGCCACCAGTGCCGCATAAATCAATAGTATTATATTGGGAAAAATCTATAGGAATACACAATTCTAGAAGTGCTTCACGAAAGCCTGCGAGTTCTTCAATAGTTATACTTCGCATCATATAAACCGTCAAAAAGGAAGCAATTTGACTCATATTAAATTGCGCTTTAGAGATATCTACCAAGATGGATTTAGCTTCTTCTTTGGTTAAAATTTCGTGATTTATTAATCGGTTTAGTATTTTTTTCATAATATTATAATGAACGATAAATTTCATTCTGTTTTTAATTGAACTTGAATTTTGAGTTTGTTATAGATTTACCCAATTTTCTAAAATCTGTTTTCCATTTGGAGTTAAGATGCTTTCTGGGTGAAATTGAACGCCTTTTACATCATATTTTTTATGTCTTATAGACATTATTTCTCCATTTGCATCCACAGAAGTTATTTCTAAATCAGCAGGAAAATTATCTTTAGAAATCACCCACGAATGATAACGACCTACTTCAATTTCGTTTTCTAAACCATTAAAAAGCGATTCATCGGTTACTACAATTTTAATTTTACTGGCAACTCCATGATATACTTTTTCAAGATTGGTTAGGCTTCCGCCAAACACTTCTCCGATCGCTTGTTGACCCAAACAAACTCCCAAAATGCATTTATTTGGAGCATATTTTTGAATTACAGCTTTTAGTAAACCAGCTTCATCCGGAATTCCTGGTCCAGGCGAAAGTAAAATTTTATCATATTTTTGCAATTCATCCAACTCAAATTCGTCGTTTCTAAAAACGGTTACTTTACAGTTTAAATCTTCTAAATAGTGAACTAAATTGTAGGTAAAGCTGTCGTAATTGTCTATTATAAGTATGTTTTTCATTTTTTAAAGTTTATATAATGGCATTATGTTGTAAAGTTTATTTTTTAAATTTCTTCGGCTAGCTCTAGAGCTTTATCTAATGCACCAAGTTTATTATATACTTCATTCAATTCGTTTTCTTCATCTGAACTTTCTACAATTCCTGCACCTGCTTGATAATGCAAAGTATGATTTTTACTTAAAAAAGTTCGTATCATAATTGCGTGATTAAAATTGCCTTTGAAATCCATAAAACCTATTGCTCCGCCATAAAATCCTCGATTTGTAGATTCAATTTTGTTGATTAATTCCATAGCTTTGTGTTTTGGCGCTCCCGATAATGTTCCTGCTGGAAATGTGTCTGCTACAACTTGCATTGAATTTATGGATGGAAATAATATACTAGTAACTTTGGAAACCAAGTGAATTACGTGCGAAAAAAATTGCACTTCGCGGTATTTTTCAATTTTGACATGGTTTCCGTTTCGGCTTAAATCGTTTCTTGCCAAATCTACAAGCATAACGTGTTCGCTATTTTCTTTACTGTCTTCGGATAATTGTTTGGCAAAAATGGCATCTTGTTCATCATTTCCTGAACGTTTAAATGTTCCAGCAATTGGATGGATTTCGGCAACTCGGTCTTTAATTATCAATTGCGCTTCGGGTGATGAACCAAATATTTTGAAATTTCCGTAATCGAAAAAGAATAAATAAGGAGAAGGATTGATACTTCGCAACGCTCGATAAACATTAAACTCATCGCCTTTAAATTTTTGAGAAAATCGTTTAGAAAGTACTAATTGAAAAACATTTCCTCGTTTGCAATGCTTTTTTGCTAAAGAAACATTCGATTTAAATTCAGAATCAGAACAATTTGAAGTTTTTTTGCCTTCTTTTTTAAATGTATAAGTAGCAAAGTTTTTAGATTGTAATAATTGTGCGATTTCGTCAATATTATTTACTGATTCAAATGCATTACAAAAAATAAAAGCTTCATTTTTAAAATGATTTATGGCGATTATATTCTGATAGATGGCATAAAAAATATCAGGTGTTTCGTTTGAATTTGGTTTTTTTGTTATCGTTGTTTTCTCAAAATAGCGAACTGCATCATAATTTATATAGCCAAATAGACCGTTAGTTATAAATTTAAAACTTTCATTATTAGATTCAAATTGTGAGGCAAATTTTTGAATTTCATTAGCTACACTTATTGTACTTTCAATTTTTAGTATCTCAAATGTATTATCTGGAAATTGTTTTGTAATGCTATCATTTTCAATCTTTATAGATGCAATTGGGTTGCAACAGATGTAAGAAAAACTATTGTCGTTAGCATGATAATCTGAACTTTCGAGCAATAAACTATTTGGAAATTTATCACGCAGTTTGAGATAAATACTCACAGGTGTGATTGTATCGGCTAGGATTTGCTTGTGGTTTGTATTTAGTTTGAATGTTTTCATTTTCATTTTAATTTAATTCTTTCAATAGCGTTCACGATGACAATGCTATTTTGTTAAGATTCTGAAATAATTCTGACAAAAAAAGGACTTGCCGTGATGACAAGTCCTTTATATTTTTGGTTTTTAAATTATACCAATGCTAGACTATTTCACGACGTTTGACGTAAATTATTCCACCAACAGGTATTTTTCAAAATGTTGTACATAATATTTTTATGAATTACAAATGTAGTAATTGTTATTTAAAAATAAATAAATTTTAATTTTAATTTTCTGTTTTGTTCAATTCTCTAATTTGTTTCAATTTATCTTTCCAAGTTTCGAGTTCCTCTTTGTGACCTGCGATAGTTTTTCTAACTTCGGTAACTATTGAATTTTCTTTCTTGGCATTTTTTGTGTTTTGAAAAAACTGAATGTTATTTTCTAATTGAAAAATTTCACTTTTGACTTCTTCAATTTTTCGCATTATAAATGTTTTTTCACCGTCTAATTTTCGAGAATCATCACTTAGGTTTTCTAGTTTATTTGCAAAACGCATCTTTTCAGTATCTTTTTTGCTCAAACTCAACTTTTCAAATAATAAATCTAATATTTTATTGAACTTTCCTTCAATATGCCTTCTGTTAAATGGTACTCTACCCAAACTTTTCCAGGTTTCGATATGAAGTTTTATAGCATCTAAATCTGGTTTGTGTTCGCCAGTTAATTCAAAACTCTTCAACGTTTCTAAATATTCTTTTTTCTTTTCAAAAGCAGCAACCTCTTCGCCATCTTCTTCTTTTTTACTGTTTTTTAAACGCTCAAAATAATGGTTACAAGCGCCTCTAAATTCTACCCACAGCTGATCTGAAAATTTTCTAGGAACATGACCTATTTGTTTCCAATCTTCTTGAATTTGCTTCATCAATGCTGTAGTTCCAACAAAATCATCACTTTCTTTAAGTTCGTTTGCTTTTGCAACTAATGCTTGTTTTTTTATTAAATTATCGTTTTGATCTTTTTTAATGTCCTTGTAAAATAAATTTTTCAACACATTAAAATCTTTAACTGCAGTTTTAAAACTACTCCAAGTGGCTTCGTTTACATCGCTTGGCACTTTACCTGTTTTAAAAAATTCATCGCGCAATGCTTCGACTTTCACAATTTGGTTGAGCCACGCTTGGTGCGAATTAACACTTTCTTTAGACAACAAAATTAGTTGTTCAATAATAGTGTTTTTAATGACTAAATTTTCAGTTTCAACGGCTCTAAAACCTTCATAATAAGCTTCGCGTTGGTCATGCATTTGCTTAGTCAATTCGCTAAAACGTTTCCAAATAATTTCTCTATTATCTCTAGATACGGGACCAATGTCTTCTTTCCAGATTTTATGTAAATCTTGTAACTCTCTAAACGCTTTGTTAGAGTCTGGGTCGGAAACTAACTCTTCTACACGAGCTATAATTTTCAATTTTAAATCTAAATTGTGTTTAAAATCAATATCTCGCGCTTCTCTATCTAAATGTAAAAAATCATAAAAATTTTCTATGTGAAAATGATAGTTATTCCAGACATGATTGTATTTATCTTTTGGAATAGCTCCTGCAATTTTCCAGCGTTCTCTAATATCGTTAAGTTGTTTTAAAGATGCTGTAATATTTTCTGGGGAATGAATTAAATTTTTCAATTCCTCTACTAGCGATAAACGATTTTCTAAATTTTGTTGCAGGTTTGTTTGCAACGATTTAAAATGTGTATTTTTTTTATCTCTATAATTAGAATATAACGTATCAAATTTTGATTTTAGAGGTGATTGATACTGAAAATCTTCTTTAGTATCTGGATTTTCAGCATAAAACGCATCCTTTTTTTCATCTATAAAATGATAATATTTCGAAAGAAAGGCTTTTTTTATTTCCTCAACATGTTCTCTAACAGACATTACTTTGTCTACAACCACAATTTTTTCAAGCGATTCAAGCAAATCTTCCATGGTCATAGCTTCATAATCCTCCATTGGAATATCATGTCTAGCCTTTAGAGTTTCATCTTCGCTTTCTGCTGCATTTGAACTAGAAATTTCGTCCATTACATCAACTTGCGGATTTTGAATTTCTATAGAATCATCAGCAACTTGATTGTCAGTTAATTCGATTACCTTTTCAGGTGCAATTTCTTCTAGAGCAGAGGTTATATTATCAGTTTCAACCAATTCATCGGTAGGTTCTGTAGGAGTTATTATAACTTCTTGAACAGATTCAACATCAACTTTAGTTTCCTCAATTTGAGCAGTTGCGTCGTCTTTAACTGAGTCATTTTCTTTTCCATCTGTTGTATTTTGATTGTCCAACAGGTTATCATTCTTTTCTTCTAACATTTTATAAATATGTGAGGTTATACAAATTTAAGGAGTGCAAGATAGTAAAGTACAACCAAAAAAACTATAAATACAACACATTCTCTTATTTCATATTTTTTTTGGAGCAACAAGTTTGGTTTTCAATTGTATGGCATTTTACTATATAAAAGTTTATTTTTTTTGATAATTATTAACATCTTGGTCAAGTTTTTGAATAGAAACAACAATCACTTTCTCCAGAATAATAAAATTATATTTTTAGAATATTGATTGATCTAAAAAAAATATAAATTAATTTAGTACCAATACATTCAATTATAGTAATTTTACAAAAAAAATATATGAAAAAATTAGTGTTATTATTTAGTTACATTATTTTGCTTTCAAGTTGTCAAAATAATGCTCAAAAAAGTGCAGTCGCATCAACAATTGAAACCGAAACACCCATGGAAAAACAAAACATCTATCAATTTAAAGTTAAAGATTTAGCAGGTAACGATTTTGATTTTGCTACACTAAAAGGAAAAAAAATATTGGTTGTAAACACAGCTTCACAATGTGGATTAACTCCTCAATATAAAGATTTAGAGGCTATTTATGAAAAATATAAAGCTAAAAATTTTGTAATTGTAGGGTTTCCGGCAAACAATTTTGCCTCTCAAGAACCTGGAACCGATAAAGAAATTGGAACTTTTTGCCAGCAAAATTATGGTGTAACGTTTCCAATGATGAGTAAGGTTTCTGTAAAAGGGAACGATATGTGCGCTGTGTATAAATTTTTGACTCAAAAATCAAAAAACGGACTCCAAGACAGCGATGTAGAATGGAATTTTCAAAAATATTTGATCAATGAAAATGGAGAACTTTATAAAGTAATTGCGCCACGAGTGCTTCCTACTGATGCATCTATTGTTGATTGGATTTCAAAATAAGAAAAAATTTAAATTTTTAAAACTCTCTTAATTTTTATTTTGAGAGTTTTTTTATTTTTATTCCTAACTATAATGAGATAAGCTCCTATAAAAAAAACAAAACTTTTAACTACTTTTGCACCAAATTAAAAAATCAAGTTTTTTATGTTATCAGTATCAAATTTATCAGTTCAGTTTGGCAAAAGAATTTTATTTGACGATGTAAATACCACTTTTACTCAAGGCAATTGCTACGGAATAATTGGCGCAAACGGAGCAGGAAAATCTACATTTTTAAAGATTTTATCGGGTGATTTTGATCCGACATCTGGTCATATTCACCTTGAACCAGGGAAACGTATGTCGGTTTTAAATCAGAACCACAATATGTTTGATGCTAATACTGTTTTAGAAACTGTGTTAATGGGCAATAAAGTATTGTTTGCTATAAAAACAGAAATGGACGCTTTGTATGCAGATTATTCTGACGATAAAGTAGATAGAATAGGGGAGTTGCAAGTTCAGTTTGAGGAAATGAATGGTTGGAATGCCGATGCAGCGGCAGCATCATTATTATCAAATTTAGGAATATCAGAAGAATTTCACTACAATTTAATGGCAGATTTAGATGGAAAATTAAAAGTGAGAGTACTTTTAGCTCAAGCACTTTTTGGTAATCCTGATGTTTTGATTATGGATGAGCCAACAAACGATTTAGATTTTGAAACAATCACATGGCTTGAAAATTTTCTTGCAAATTATGAAAATACAGTAATTGTAGTTTCGCATGATCGACATTTTTTAGATTCTGTTTGTACTCATATATCTGATATTGATTTCTCAAAAATTAATCATTATTCAGGAAATTATACATTTTGGTACGAGTCTAGTCAGTTAGCATCAAAGCAACGGGCACAACAAAACAAAAAGGCAGAGGAAAAGAAAGCTGAATTGGAAGAATTTATTCGTCGCTTTAGTGCCAACGTAGCCAAGTCGAAACAAGCTACTTCTCGAAAAAAAATGATTGATAAATTAAACTTAGACGAGATTCGTCCTTCAAGTAGACGTTATCCAGCTATTATTTTTGATACCGAACGTGAAGCAGGTGATCAAATATTACATGTTGAAAATTTAAGTGCTTCTGCTGATGGAGAAGTTTTGTTTAAAAACGTTGATTTAAACATGGCAAAAGGTGATAAAATTGTAGTTTTCTCAAAGGATTCTCGAGCAACTACTGCATTTTATGAAATTTTAAATAATAACTTAAAGCCAGATTCAGGAACTTTTGATTGGGGAATTACAACAAATCAGTCGTATTTACCAAACGATAATCACAGTTTTTTTGAAAATGATTTATCACTTGTAGATTGGTTGCGTCAATGGGTAAAAACTGAGGAAGAACGAGATGAAGTTTATGTAAGAGGATTTTTAGGAAAAATGATTTTCTCTGGCGAAGAAGCTTTAAAAACTGCTCGAGTTTTGTCTGGTGGAGAAAAAGTGCGTTGCATGTTATCGCGAATGATGATGCTTAGAGCAAATGTTTTGATGCTAGATGAACCAACAAATCACTTAGATTTAGAGTCTATTACAGCTTTTAATAATTCGTTAAAAAATTTTAAAGGCTCTATTTTATTTACAACTCACGATCATGAATTTGCTCAAACTGTAGGAAATCGTGTTTTAGAAATTACTCCAAAAGGTTTCATTGATCGATATATGACTTTTGATGAATACTTAGAAAATACAAGTGTTCAAGAATTGCGAAAAAAGATGTATTCTTGATTTTGTAATTTAATTTCTGTTGAAATCTAAATCCTGAAAATCGTAACTAAAATCGGTTAATGGAGAAATAGCTTTCATTGTAAAATGATTTTTAATTTCTGTTTTATTATCATCAAAAAATAGAAAAGCATCAGCACCATAACTTCTATTATTCCATTTTACAGCAAAAGTTTCGTTTTTATAAAAAAAGACTTCACCGGCTAATCGTTTAGATCTTTTAGAGGCAAAATAAAATTTGCCTTTTATTTCAGACAGTATAATTTCTCCAAACCAATTATCATTATATGTACCTGTATATTTTTTCAAATTAACCAATTTTTTTTCGTTACCATTTCTAGCTACAGTTTCCCAAACTTCATTTGTTATTTTATCTGCATTATCCTCTTTTTGTTTTCTATCACTACTTAAAGTTATTACATGATCTGGATTTTTTAACCCTAAATAACTGTCTTTTATAGTATTTGAAATTGCATTAAAAGCAGAACCACTTTGCTGATTTGTTAGTACAATAATTCCTAATTGCATTTCTGGAAACAAAATTGTTTGGGTTACGATTCCGTCTAAACCTCCCGTGTGCGAGACTTGTAAATGTCCATTTATATCGGTTAATTGCCATCCTAATCCATAACTTTTAAAATTTGTCGAGTAGGGTTTTATAACTCCTAGTGGTAAAATGGTTTGCGATTTCCACATCTCGGCATGTACTTGTTCAGTAAATAAATGGTTTTGTTTTTCGGTGCCATATTTCCCGTTTTGAAGTTGCATAATTACCCACAAACTTAAATCATTAGTGCTGGCATAAATTCCTGCTGCAGCATCAAAAATATGATTTGTATAGCGTTTTATGACTTGCAATTTTCCATCAACAGGTACATGAGGTACAATTGTGTTTGTAGTATCTTTTAATCGTGAAAATGAAGCTGCGCTGTGGTTCATCATTAAAGGTTTCATTATTCTTGCTTCAATAAAATCGCACCAAGTAGTTCCTGAAATACGCTCAATTACTTCACCAGCAATAACATATAAAAGATTGTCGTAATCATATTTACTTCTGAAAGGTGCAACAGGTTTTAAATAATGAATATTTTTTATGATGTCTTTTGGCGTAAAATTATGTCCATCTGGCCAAATCATCAAATCGCCAGCACCAAGTCCGAGTCCGCTTCGATGTGTTAATAAATCTCTTATTGTAAACTCATTAGTAACATAATCGTTGTACATTTTAAATTCAGGAATATATTTTGTTACCTTATCGTCCCAATTTAGTTTGCCTTCATCTACAAGTATTCCTAAAGCTGCAGTTGTAAAAGCTTTACTATTTGATGCTATTCCAAAAAGTGTATTCCCGTCTACTTTTTGCTGAGTTTTTATATTGGTTACCCCATATCCTTTTGAAATAATAATTTTTCCATCTTTTACAATTGCCACAGCTATGCCTGGAACATTAAAAGTTTTCATGGTTCGGGTTACAACATCATCTAAATTTGATTCAGATATTTGAGCAAATAGACCAAAATTTATAAAAAAAATAGAAATTAATAATTTGTTATTCATGGCTTTATTGTTAGTTTTAGTAATTTATGTTGAGTAATTATTTTCAAAATCCTCGTTGTCTTTTTGCTTCAAATAGTAAAATAGCCGCTGCAACAGACACATTCATGCTATCAATTTCACCACTCATAGGAATTATAATATTTTGTGTAGCATTTACACGCCAATCGTTTGATAATCCCGTTGCTTCAGTACCTACAATTAACGCTGTTGGTTTTGTATAATCTTGTGTATAATATGGAGTAGAATTTTGTAAAGTTGCACTATAAAAATTGATAGTATTTAATTTTAAAAAAGCGATTATTTCATTTGTTGTTGCAATCGCAATTTGATTTGTAAAAATGCATCCAACGCTTGATCTAATTATATTTGGATTGTATATATCAGATTTAGGAGTTGCAATCAATACTGCGTCAACATTTGCAGCATCGGCTGTTCGTAACATAGCACCAATGTTTCCTGGTTTTTCGATAGATTCCATTACTAAAATTAATGGGTTTTTTGGAAGTTTTAAATCTGATAATTGTAACGATTTTGATTTTGCAACTGCAATTATTCCTTCTGTTGTATCTCTGTATGCTAGTTTTTGATAAATTTCTTTAGATATTTCAATAGATATTGAATCATAATTTGATAAATCGAATGAATTGTCTATTAATTCTGGATAAAATAAAATAGTTTCTATTTTATAATTGCCTTTTAAAGCAAGTTCAATTTCTCTTTTTCCTTCAATTATAAAAGTTCCCGATTGTTTTCTTGCTTTTGCTTTTTCTTGCAACAATACTATTGATTTTATAAAAGGATTTTGTAAAGAGGAAATTATTTTCAAAAGTATCTGTATTTAAATGTGCTAAGTTAACCTATTTTTTATTTTTTTATCTATCGGGTAAAATACAACCATCCGTAAAGTGGATTTAGATAGTCAACATCATTTAGGTTTAAAATATAATAATAAGTTCCTTCTGGAAGTTTGCCATTATCTAATCTTTTTCCTTGATTTGAAAACCCATCCCAATTTTGTGTTTCATTATTTCCGGTCCAAATTAGTCGTCCCCATCGATTATAAATTTCGAGTTCAAAATTCAAAAAAATATTTCGTAAACCATCTATTACAAAAGTATCGTTTAAATTATCATTATTTGCAGAAACATAATTATAAACAGAGGGAGGACAATTTTTTGTAAACAATGTGAATGAAGTTATTGCAAAGCAAGTAGCATTTTCAACTCTAATAAAAATTTCTTTAGGTGTAATTTGAGTTGTATAATTTGTTGGATTTAAAATTGGATTTGTTTCATTAAAAGCATCATTATAGTTTTCATAATATCCAGCAAATGTATCTGTTGTATTTGTTAAAACTAGGTTATTATAATTTAAAAAATTAAATGTTCCTTGAGTAAATCCTTCGTTACAGGCTTTTAAGGGTTCAAGAATGTTAAAAGATGGTGAAACTAAAAGACTTGCATTATGAATAAAATTATTATTGTTTTCATTAATTTCAATTATAATTCCGTGTCCCATTCCATCATCATCTACAACTATTGTAATATCAAAGTTATTTGGAATCGAACTTGGTATTGTAACTATAATTTGTCCTATTTCGCTTCCATCAATTGGGATATTATTTTGAGTAACTCCTTGACCAATTAATTGATTGTTTACATAAACAGCAATAGGAGTTCCTGCAGGAAGCGAATTGAAAGCATTAAAATTTGAAACTGTGTATTGTACTGTAACTTGTCTTGTGTTACATTGTTTCTCGATATTGTTAATTACAATGGTGGCATCTGGCAGTTGACTATTTAATTTTGTAACAACGGCATTTACCATTACAAAATCTTGACTAGAGGTTAATTGAATTTGAGCACTTGTATCTCCAATATTTATATTATTTTGAATAGAATAAACATCTAAATCCATATTATACAATAAATCACTACCTGTAAAACTATTTGTCCCGTTAAATGCATTATCGGGAGGATTTAACGGTGGATTACTAATGACGTTTCCATTGATAGTCAATGTTTCATTTTGAGCTATATTTTTATCGCCTTCCCAAGCAACAAAACCTATTTTTGCATTTGCATTATCAATTACGTTTAGATTATTTAGATTAATAGTTATAGCAGAAGGAACACTTTGCATGCCGTCATAAACATTGATTTGATTTATAGGTAATAAATTATTTTTATAAATAATTACAAGTGCCCAACCTGCAAAATTTCCACCAAAAGGACAATAATCGGCAATTATAGCGTTTAAATCTAAATCTGATACAGTGTAAGTTCCGTTTCCCGTGGCGATTATTTGCTGGGTAACATTTGCAAAAGCACTAAAGAATGGCTTTTGAGTAGCACTTTGAATAACCGAAAAAGTACGTTGAGCAGTAATACTTTGCCCATTTAGTTGAATATCAAAATCGCCAGAGCCTGAACCTGCCCAGTATAAATAAGCATTTTCGATTATATCGCCAGAGTTTAAATTTAATGAAGCAATTGAGCTAGTATTGATATCACAAGGAGGGTCAGGTTCACCATTTATAGAATTATTTTCTTGATTATTCATTGTATTGCCTATAAATACAAAATCATAACGACCATTGAATTGGTTGTATAACGAAATGTTTTGTCCATAAAAAGTACAAAAAATCAAAAGAAAAAAACCTAAATAATAATTTTGAAATTGTTTTTTCATCAAAAAAATCTATTTGGATAAAATTAATCATTTAATTTTAATTAGCATTATTTTTAAAATTAGTTTAATTTTTTTGATTTCAAATTTAAAAGTGTAATTTTCCAATGTTTTATTAGTAACATGAAAGAATATAAAGTTAGATTATATCAAAAAGACGATTTTGAAAAGTGGAATACTTTTGTAAAAAGTGCAAAAAATGCTACCTTTTTGTTTCATAGAAATTTTATAGAATATCATAATAATCGATTTTCAGATTTCTCACTATTAATATTTCAAGAGGAAAAATTAATTTCGGTTTTGCCAGCAAATAGAGTTGATAATTGCATTTATTCTCATCAAGGATTAACCTATGGAGGTTTAATTTTAGATGATAAAATAACGCTTCCTAAAGTAATATTGATTTTTAAACAAATTCAAAAATTTTTGAGTTCAAACAAAATAGACACTTTATTTTTAAAACAAATTCCATCTATATATTGTGAAACTTTTTCGGATGAAATTAATTACTGTATGTTTGTTTTAAAAGCAAAAAATTATCGAGTTGATACACTTTCGGTATTAGATTTATCAAAACCACTTGTATTTTCAAAAGATAGAAAATCAGGTATTTCAAAAGGTTCAGATTGTTATTTAGAGGTAATTGAAGAAACAAAATTTGATGCATTTTGGAATCAAATATTAATTCCAAATCTAAGTCTTAAACATGAAGTAACGCCTGTACATTCCCTTGAGGAGATTACAAATTTGAAATCAAATTTTCCAGAAAATATTAGACAGTTTAATGTGTATCAAGATGATAAAATTGTAGCTGGAACAACTATATTTGAAACAAAATTTGTTGCACATTCTCAATATATCTCTGGCAATCCAGCTAAAAATGTAAATGGTAGTTTAGATTTTTTACATCATCATTTAATAACAAATGTTTTTAAGGATAAACCTTTTTTCGATTTTGGAATTTCTAATGAAAATAGTGGCTTAAATATAAACAGCGGATTATTATATTGGAAAGAAAGTTTTGGAGCAAAAACGGTTATTCAGAACTTTTATGAAATTTCAACATCAAATTTTCACCTTTTAGATGCTGTAATGATATGATTAAATTTCTTGATTTACATAAAATAAACTTGCCTTATCATGACGAATTTCAGTCAAAATTGAAATCAGTTTTAGATAAAGGTTGGTTCATTTTAGGAAACGAGGTTTCAACTTTCGAATCAAATTTTGCAACCTATTGTGGTACAAAATATTGCATAGGCGTTGCAAATGGTTTAGATGCTTTGGTTCTTATTTTTAAGGCATATATGGAACTCGGTTTACTTCAAAAAGGAGACCAAATTATAGTTCCAGCAAATACTTATATTGCTAGTATTTTATCTATAATAAATTCTGATTTAATTCCTGTTTTTGTAGAGCCAGACGAGTCATCATTTAATATCGATGCAAATTTAATTCAAGAAAAAATAACAGTAAAAACTAAAGCAATTTTAGCAGTACATTTATATGGTCAATTAGCATCAATGGAAAAAATAAATGCTATTGCAAAGTCAAATAATCTTTTAGTAATTGAAGATGCGGCTCAAGCTCATGGAGCAATTTCTAGTATTCCAAATTTTGTAGAAGGTGAGTTTAAAAAAGCAGGAAATTTATCAGATGCCGGAGCTTTTAGTTTTTATCCAGGGAAAAATCTTGGCGCTTTAGGTGATGCAGGCGCAATTACAACTAATGATGAAATGCTTGCAAAAACCCTTTTTTCACTTCGAAATTACGGTTCTGAAAAAAAATATTACAATGAAATTATCGGTTTTAATTCGAGACTTGACGAACTGCAAGCTTCATTTTTGAATGTTAAGTTACCTTTTTTAAATGATGAAAATATTTATAGGCAAAGTATTGCCAAACGGTATATTTTGGAAATAAAAAACGACAAAATAAAATTGCCTCAATGGAATTTATCAAACAATCATGTGTTTCATTTGTTTGTTATTAGAACTAAAAACCGACAACATTTGCAAGACTATTTATTAGAAAACAATATAGAAACTTTGATTCATTATCCAGTTGCGCCACACAAACAAAAGGCTCTTTTTATGTTTAATAATTTAAGTTTTCCAATAACCGAGAGTATTCATAACGAAGTGTTAAGTTTGCCAATAAGTCCTATAATTTCAAAAGTTGAGGTAGATTATATTATTAAAATTTTAAATCAATATTAATTGAATTTCTTTAAAAATACTTTTCTTAATCCTTTGTTCAAAATTAGTTCTTTGAATGGAATTAGTGTTATAGTTAAAATTTTTATTGGTTTTATTATATCAAAATTTATTGCACTTTTTGTTGGCCCAAGTGGTATGGCTTTAGTTGGAAATATGAGAAATTTTCTAGCAACTACCGAGGCGATTTCTAGTTTAGGTTTTGAAAATGGAGTAGTAAAATATGTTGCATCACATAAAGAAGATGAATTAGAATTAAAAAAAACACTTTCTACTGCATTTATAACAGTATTTGCAGTTTGCATTTGTGTTTCGACAATATTATTTTTCTTTTCAAGCGACTTTAATGTTGCAATTTTTGGGTATCAACATTGTTATAATTTTGTTTTTAAAGCTTTAGCATTTGCATTGCCTTTATATATAGGAAATATTTTTTTGGTGGCTACAATAAATGGTTTAGGATATTTTAAAAAGGTTATTTATATCAATATTATAGGAAGTTTTATTGGACTTTTAGTTTCTTTACTATTAATTTATCAATTGAAAACGGAAGGTGCTATATTATCAATAATTAGCACTCCTTCTTTATTATTTTTAGTTTCTTTTTTCATTATAAACAAGAAAATAAATTTTTTATCAGATATTAAATTTAAGTTTTACGATTTTAAGTTGCTTCAAAATTTATCTTCATATTCTTTGATGGCACTAGTTTCTTCTGTTTTTGGTCCCATAATTTTTATAGCCATCCGAAAATATATAATATTTAACTTATCATTGGTTGATGCCGGTTTTTGGGAAGCAATAAGCAGAATTTCATCGTATTATTTTATGTTTATAACATCGATATTAGGTATTTATTTTTTGCCTAAATTATCAGTTTCTAAAAACTATAAAGATACAAGTGAGATAATATGGAGTTTTTATAAGGGAGTTTTTCCTATTTTTATTTTCGGAATGTTACTATTATATCTTCTTAAAGATACTGTTATTCAATTGATTTTTACAAATCAGTTTTCGGCTATTTCAAAACTCTTTTTTTGGCAAATTTTGGGAGACATTTTTAAAGCGGCTTCATATGTTTTAGCTTTTCTGTTTTATGCAAAAAAGTTGACCAAAGCTTTTATAATTTCTGAAATATGCTCTCTTTTGTTATTGTATTTTTCGAGCATTTTTTTTATTAATAAATTTGGAATCGAAGGAGTTGTGATGGCACATGCTCTAACAAATTTTACATATCTTATTGTACTGAGTATTTATTTCAGAAAATATTTATTTGCTTAAAAAATAAAAAAATCCAAATTTCAAATGTTTTTTTTTGAAATTTGGATTTTAATTTATTTAATCTTCTTCGCCATCATCATCATCAAAATTATCCGATGGTTCTTCGTCATCATCTTCATCTTCATCATCATCACCATCATCAGATCCACCTTTATCTTTTAATAAATCTATTTCATCATCGTCATCATTTGGTGCATCTTCATCATCGTCTAATCCAGCGACGGGAACAATAGGCTCGATAACTGAATCTATATCATCCTCTTCGTCATATTTTTCCATTCTGCTAGCTAGTTTTGTACTTACTTTTACTAAATAAATAGTATCTTCAGTTTTAACTTCGACAGCCTCGATTAATTCATTTTGAGCATTTCTAAATCTGATAATATCAGAATCATCATAACCCTCGGGAAATTTGTCTACTAACAAATTTAAAATATCACCTGTCAGTTTTGCATAATCTACAATTACTCTTTTCATACACTATAAAATTCTATTATAAATCTAATAAATAAGCAAAAATTAATGGAGCGACTATAGTTGCATCCGATTCAATTATGTATTTTGGGGTGTGAATATCTAATTTACCCCAAGTAATTTTTTCGTTTGGAACAGCGCCAGAATAGGAGCCATAACTTGTCGTAGAATCAGATATTTGACAAAAATAACTCCAAAAAGGTACAGTTGTCATTTCCATATCTTGATACAACATTGGTACTACACAAATAGGAAAATCACCAGCAATGCCGCCACCAATTTGGAAAAAACCAATACCGTTTGAACTATTTTTAGGATACCAATCGGCTAGAAAAGTCATATATTCAATACCCGATTTGATAGTTGAGGCTTTTAAATCTCCTTTAATAACATAGGAAGCAAAAATATTACCCATGGTACTGTCTTCCCATCCTGGAACAATAATTGGTAAATTTTTCTCTGCGGCAGCATACATCCAACTGTCTTTTAAATCTATTTCATAATATTCTTCTAAAACACCAGACAATAACATTTTATACATAAACTCGTGAGGAAAATACCGTTCACCTTTGTCATCAGCATCTTTCCAAATTTTATAAATGTGTTTTTGCAATCGTCTAAACGCTTCATGCTCGGGAATGCAAGTATCAGTTACTCTATTTAATCCTCGTTCTAACAAATCCCATTCTTGTTGTGGCGTCAAATCTCTATAATTAGGTACTCTTTCGTAGTGAGAGTGAGCAACCAAGTTCATTATATCTTCTTCCAAATTGGCACCTGTACACGATATAATTTGAACTTTATCTTTGCGAATAAATTCTGCAAAAATTTTACCTATCTCTGCTGTGCTCATTGCTCCAGCCATAGTAACCATCATCTTTGCACCTTTGGCTAGTTGTGCTTCATATCCTTTTGCTGCATCTACTAAGGCTGCTGCATTAAAATGTAAATAGTGTTTCTCAATAAATTGACTAATTGGTCCTTTGCTCATTATAGTTTTAGTTTTAATCTTTTTAAGTAAATGTGGGGTTAAATAAAATTTTAGTGATTAGTTATTTTAAGTCTAATTTGGTTTGTAATTTTCTATTCAAAGAAAATCTTTTTTTTTAAAATTTCAAACTGTTTGTTTTTATTTTTTTTAAGTTAAATTCAATTTTAAAATGCTAAGATTGTGAATATTGTTACTTTCAAGATAATTTATTTTTGTGTATATCCCAATATTTTTAATACATCATCAGAAGTTTGTTGTTCAGAAAACACCTCAGTTGCAATAATTCCGTGCTCATCTCTATCAATTAAAATATGTTTTGGCTGCGGTATCAAGCAGTGATGTAAACCTCCATAACCTCCAATTGTTTCTTGATAGGCCCCAGTATTAAAAAATCCAATATACAACGGTTTTTCTTTATTATATTTTGGTAAATAAATTGCATTCATATTTTGTTCAGAATTGTAGTAATCATCACTATCACAGGTCATTCCGCCAAGTAGTACCCGTTCATATTGATCATTCCATCTGTTTACGGCTAGCATGATGAATCGCTTGTTAATAGCCCAAGTATCTGGAAGTGTGGTAATAAAAGAAGAATCTATCATATTCCATTTTTCTCTATCATTTTGTTGTTTTTGATACAAAACTTGATATATGGCACCACCAGATTCTCCTACTGTAAAAGATCCAAACTCGGTAAAAATATTAGGAACGTCAACCTCTGCTTCGTCACACGCAATTTTTATTTGATTAATAATTTCGTCTATCATGTATTGATAATCAAATTCGAAAGCTAGTGAATTTTTAATAGGGAAACCTCCACCAATATTTAATCCATCAAGGCTAGGACATTCTTTTTTTAAAGCTACATAAACTTTTATACATTTAACCAATTCATTCCAATAATATGCTGTGTCATTTATACCAGTATTGATAAAAAAGTGCAAAATTTTTAATTCTAAACGATCATTTTCTTGAATTTGTTTCTTGTAAAATGCAACAATGTTTTTGTAACCAATTCCTAGTCTAGAGGTGTAAAACTCAAATTTAGGTTCTTCCTCTGCTGCTATACGAATTCCAATTTTAAATTTACCCTTAATCTCAGCTTGCAATAAATCTAATTCCTCATAATTATCAATTATTGGTATTGCATTTTTGTGACCATTATTAATTAATCTTGCAATGTTTGTTATATATAAATCCCTTTTAAAACCATTACATATTATAAAAGTGTTTTTATTTATTTTTCCGTTTTCTAGTAAATTTTCTACAATATTAATATCAAAAGCTGACGAAGTTTCTAGGTGAATATTATTTTTAAAAGCTTCATTCATAATATACTTAAAATGAGAACTTTTAGTGCAATAACAATAGTAATATTTACCTTCATATTTATTTTTTTCCATAGCATTTCTAAACCAGTTTTTTGCTCGTTTAATGTTATTAGAAATTTGGGGCAAATAGGTAAACTTTAACGGAGTACCATATTGTTCAACAAGTTTCATTAAATCAATATTGTGAAACTGAAGTTGATTATCTTTGTTTAGAGTAAATTCCTCTTGAGGGAAATAATACGTTTGGTTTATTAAGTCGAAATATTTAGTATTCATTGAATTTAAGTATAAAATTAAAAAAGAGAGAACAACAACTCAACTCTAGTTTAAACCCTAATGTTTGCATAAATAATAGGCAAATTTACTTTTAGTGTTTCTGTTTGCTCAAAAAAAACAAACAAAATGCCTGCGATGTAGAACAAAATAGAAGATAATAATAACCGAAATTTATTACTTTTATCGGATATTAAAAAATAGATTTTGACGGTATCAAAGTTTTTAATCATTAGCGCAAATTTAAAAAATAAAATAAGGGAATTACAAAATTTTAATTAAAATAAATGTTATGATTTATAATCTTCAAAACCGTTCATAATTATTTCATTTTCAACAGATTGATTTATCTTGATTTTACCAATACTGTCTAACAATGCAAATTGTACTTTTCCATATTCATTTTTTTTGTCATGAATCAGTAAATTTACTATCATACCAATATCGTTTTCTGTAAAATTTATTTCGTTATAAATGCTTTTTAACGTGTTTTTAATTTCAAAATATTCGTTTTCAGAAATTAGTTTTTTCTCTTTAGAAATAAAACTTTCTAAAACCATCCCGATAGCTACAGCTTCGCCATGTAAAAGTTGTTTTTCTGAATTCAAAAAGTGACTTTCTATAGCATGACCTAGTGTATGACCAAAATTTAAAGATTTTCTAATACCGTTTTCAGTAGGATCTAATCCTACTATTTCATTTTTAATTTCTACAGAACGATAAATAAGTTCATCAAAATCGGCAAAATCAATTTGATCTAAATTTAAAAATTTGTTCCAGTATTCTTTATCATAAATCAAACCATGTTTTAGCATTTCTGCTAGTCCTGATTTCATTTCTTTTTGAGATAAGGTTTCTAAAAACGAGCTGTCTATTAAAACCATTTTAGGATTATTAATTACACCAATTTGATTTTTTAAATTTCCTAAATCTACTCCGTTTTTTCCTCCAATAGCGGCATCAACCATGCCAAGTAACGATGTAGGAATATTTATAAAATCGATACCGCGTTTAAATGTTGATGCCACAAATCCTCCAATATCAGAAATAACGCCACCTCCAAGATTTAGTATTACACTTTTTCTGTCTGCTCCCAAATTTGATATTATTGACCAAATTTCTGAACAAGTTGAAATGTTTTTTTGAGCTTCTCCACTCTCTATTTCAATAATTTCAATGGGTATTTTTATAGCTAGATTTGGAAGAAATTTTGATAAACAATTTTCATTTGTATTTTCGTCAACTAGAATAAATAATGATGAATAGTTCAGGGTATGTATTAATTCGTTCAGATTTTCATATCCATTTTCATTAAAAACTATGATATATTCTTTGGCGTCTATTTGTTGCATAAGGGTATAAACTATTTCGCACAAAATTAAACATATTATCGATAGTTTTGTTGTTTACAAAAAAAATCATTTGTATAAAATTTTCAAAATTGTTAAATTTATTTTTACATAAAAATAGAAAAATTGTATACATTTGTTCAATTATTTTTAAATATAATTAAACACTTTTAATTTTAAAGCATTTTTAAAATAAATACTGACAATTAATATACAATAAACAAATATCTCCAAGTAATAGCAATTTATGATTAAAAAAGAAAGACCTGATAATATAGTTTATACAGAAAAAGAAGGTTATAATGCAAATATTTTACCCTATGCTACGAGCGTAGGTGCACCTGTTATTCAAATTGACGATTTAGTTTCGTGGAAAAGTAGAGGTATAAGTAATGTAAACAAAGAATTTGAAAATAAGTTTAACGAGTTGAAACTTCAATATCAAAATTTGATGGAAGAATTTGAATGGAACGAACTTGTCTATAATTCAAAATTTTCGTTTGAACCAGTTATTGGCGAAATTTATCATTTATATTCTAGTGATGATGGTGAAAATTTCCTTTCATTAATTGGACCAAACGAGTGGAAAAAGGAACATATTGGTACTTTTAAATTAAATAGTGATAAAAAGTGGATTGTGCTAACTATTAAAAATGCTATTTTCTAATTATATTTGTATAATTAAATTAAAAAATGAATAGAATTTTTGATAATACCCAAATTGCATTTGCTTTAAAAACAAAATCACAACTAGAAAGAGCGTATTTATTATTTAAAATGATAGGCAATCAAAAGCTAGTTTCTATTGGTACAACTTTAACAAATTTTGCTTTAAAGCTTCATTTACCAGTCGAAGGATTAATTCGAGCTACTGTTTTTGACCATTTTTGTGGAGGAGTTAATGAGCAAGATTGTTTGAAAGTAGTTGATGAAATGTTTACAAAAGGCGTTTCCTCTGTTTTAGATTATTCGGTTGAAGGCAAGGAAGAAGAAGTTCAATTTGATGCTACTTTGGCGATGACATTAAAAACTATAGAATTTGCATCGCAAAACAAAGCCATCCCGTTTGCTGTTTTTAAACCAACAGGTTTAGGCCGATTTTATTTGTATGAAAAACTTGGCGAAAAAAAACCTTTAACTTCAAGTGAAAATTCAGAATGGAGTAGAGTAGTTGACAGATTTGATCGCATTTGTAAATCAGCACATGATAAAAATGTTTTATTATTAATAGACGGTGAAGAAAGCTGGATGCAAGATGCTGCAGATGATTTAGTTATAAATATGATGCAAAAATATAACAAGCAAAAAGCCATAATTTCAAACACTTTGCAAATGTATCGTTGGGATCGGTTGGATTATCTAAAAAAAATACATCAAAAAGCAAGTGAAGAAAATTTTTTTGTTGGTATGAAAATCGTTCGTGGCGCTTATATGGAAAAAGAAAATAAGCGTGCATTAGAAAAAGGATATCCATCCCCAATTTGTGAAAGCAAAGAAGCTACCGATAAAAATTATAATGAAGCATTAAGTTATATGATGCAACACTTAGATAAAATGATGATTTTTGCTGGGACTCACAACGAAGAAAGTTCTTATTTATTAATGGATTTGATGCAAAAAAATTCAATTTCAAAAAATGATAGTCGAATTTGGTTCGGACAATTGTATGGAATGAGCGATAATATTAGTTACAACCTTGCGGCAAATGGTTTTAATAATGCTAAGTATTTACCTTTTGGTCCCGTTAGAGATGTTATGCCTTACTTAATAAGGAGAGCACAAGAAAATACTTCAGTAGCCGGTCAAACTAGTAGAGAATTGTATATGCTAAATAAAGAAAGAGAGAGACGCAAAAAAAGCATTAATTAAACCTCTTAGAATTTAATTAGCTTGTTTGTAATTGTCAATTTTAATATTAGATTTACAATCTGTTAACATTACTATATTTTTTTATGGAAATTAAATCTAGATTGACTTTAATGAGTTTTCTACAGTTTTTTGTGTGGGGAGCTTGGTTGATTACTGTTGGGAATTATTGGTTTGGTACAAAACAGTGGAGTGGTGCCGAGTTTGGAGCAATTTTTTCAACTCTAGGATTTGCTTCGATAATTATGCCAGCTTTTACAGGTATTATTGCAGATAAATTTATTAATGCTGAAAAACTATATGGAATTCTTCATATTATTGGTGGAATCATTTTGGCATATATTCCTATGGTAGAAAACCCAACAACTTTTTTTTGGGTAATTTTTGGAGCCATGCTTTGCTATATGCCTACCATTTCTTTATCAAACTCTATTGCTTATACCATTTTAAAAAATAATAAATTTGATGTAATAAAAGTTTTTCCCCCAATTAGAGTTTGGGGAACTATTGGTTTTATAGTTGCCATGTGGATTACAAATTTGACTGGAAACAAAGCATCGGCAAATATGTTTTATATTGCTTCAATTGCTGCAATAATTTTGGGAATTTATTCATTTACACTACCTAAATGTCCACCTCAAAAATTAATTTCAGAAAATGCTAGTATATTTCAAAAACTAGGATTGGAAGCTTTTAAATTATTTGGGATTTATAAAATGGCATTGTTTTTTATTTTTTCTATGTTTTTAGGTGGTGCTTTGCAGTTGACAAATATGTACGGAGATGTATATTTATCTGAGTTTGCTAAAATACCAGAATATACAAACTCATTTGTGGTTAAATATTCTACCATAATCATGTCAATTTCTCAAGTTTCAGAAACATTGTTTATACTTGCAATTCCTTTTTTCTTGAGACGATTTGGAATTAAACAAGTTATGTTAATTTCAATGCTAGCTTGGGTTTTACGATTTGGTTTGTTTGCATTTGGAAATCCAACCGATGGACTTTGGATGATTATCTTGTCGTGTATAGTTTATGGAATGGCTTTTGATTTTTTTAATATTTCGGGGTCGTTATTTATAGAAACCACTACCGATTCAAGAATAAGATCAAGCGCGCAAGGTTTATTTATGATGATGTCAAACGGATTTGGTGCTTTTTTTGGTGGTACTATTAGTGGTCTTGTAATCGATAAATTTTTTACTACAAACGGTGTTCGCGATTGGCATTATATTTGGCTTTCGTTTGCTGGTTATGCATTTGTGATTGCTATTTTATTTGCAGTTTTTTTTAAGCACAAGCACAATCCTGAAGTTTTAGAAAATATAGCACATTGATACCCTTAATTATAATTTAAGATTTAGACATCATCTTCATCTTCTAGTGCTCCAACTTCCTCTTCATTGCTTTCAAATTCAAAAAAAGAAAATACAGATCCTCCATAATTTTTTTGAAACGAAAAATTAATTAAATGATTCAGTTTTGTATGTTTAGAATGCTCCATAATCATCATTCCATCCTCTTGTAGCAATTCGTTTTCAAAAACTAATGCTACTATTCGTTCAAATTCAGTTTGAGCAATACCATAAGGTGGATCTGCAAAAATAATATCATAAGAACCTTTATGATTTTCTAGAAATTTAAATACATCATTTTTTAGTGCCGTAATGTCAAATTCAAATTCGGAGGCAGTTTGTTTTATAAATTTAACGCAACCAAAATCAGAATCTATACTCGTTATGGGTTTACAACCCCGGGATGCAAATTCAAAACTAATATTTCCTGTTCCCGAAAATAAATCTAAAACCCGCAATTCATTAAAATCAAAATGATTGTTTAATACATTAAAAATAGCCTCTTTACTCATATCGGTCGTTGGACGAACAGGTAAATTTTTTGGAGGACTAATTCTTCTTCCTTTATATTTTCCAGAAATTATTCTCATGAGTTTAACAGTATAAAATATTCACGATTTTGATATTCAGAAAAATCTTCAAACTTTTTATCATCAACAAATAGATTACAGTTACGAACATATTTGTATGCTATTTTAAAATATTCATCAGTTTCGCTAACAGAACCTAAAAGTTCTAACTTAAAATTTTCTGGATTTAAAAGTAATTGCTCAGCTGTAAATAAAATATAATAAATAAAATCTTCGGGAGTTTCAAACTCAAATGAATTGTATAAAATCAATTTTCTGTTTTGTACAACAATAATTTCAAAATGGCTTTTACTTAAGTGCACAAACATTTTTTTATTTTCGTCATTATTACCAAGAGCTAATAATTTTGTAACCAAAATTGTACTAGAGTGTTTGTAATTGAAAGCACCAAATTGATCAATAAAAAAATTATTCATATTAACATATGGAATGTACACATTATTCATTTGATAGTTTTCTAAAGTATCAAATGCAAAAAAATCTGAATCAAAAACTTTAGTATTATATTGCAAATAGCTCCCCATAAATTCTTCGTCAAAAAGCGCAATAGGTACAAAAGTTGACAAATTATTGTTATGAATTATAACGATTTCATCATGTTTTTCTGTTAATGTGGGATTATTTTTAAATACTTCTAAAAATAAATCTTCGATTTTAGTTCCTTTCTGAAAATCGTCAAAATATATATTTTTCAAGATTGTTGGTTTGTTCTCAAGAGTATTAAAACTACAAAAAGATAATCCATTTAAAGAAACTTGAATAGATAGTTTTTTATATGTTTTATCAATAATATCCAATCCCATTTGTAAAATTTAAAATAATACAAACTTACAAATTTTATATCCAATTTAATCTAGTATAAAATCAATTTTAAACGAGTTTATCATAAAACTAATTTTAAATAATCTCTCTATTTAAGAAAATAAAATATTACCGGATAAGATTTAAGTAGAAAACCTAAACAACATTAAATTTTAAAAGATATAATAAAAAAATCGAATCAAACGGTTGTTGAATGTTAATAACTTCGATTCGAAAAGCACTAAAATACTATGAAATAAGACACAGTTTTATTACATTTGCTATACAACAAAATATAAAATTTACGATATAAATTCTTATGAGCGACGAGATAAAAAAAGATAATTATTCAGCCGATAGTATTCAGGCATTAGAAGGAATGGAACATGTGCGTATGCGTCCATCAATGTATATTGGCGATACAGGAGTAAGAGGTTTACACCATTTAGTTTACGAGGTAGTTGACAACTCTATTGATGAGGCACTTGCAGGACATTGTGATACTATTTCTCTTTTTATAAACGAAGATAATTCGATCACTGTTGAAGATAATGGACGAGGAATTCCAGTAGATTTACATAAAAAAGAAGGGGTTTCTGCTCTTGAAGTTGTAATGACAAAAATTGGTGCTGGAGGAAAATTTGATAAAGATTCTTATAAAGTTTCTGGTGGACTTCACGGAGTTGGGGTTTCATGCGTAAATGCACTTTCAAATCATTTAAGAGCTACTGTTTATAGAGAAGGCAAAATTTATGAGCAGGAGTACGAAAAGGGAAAAGCAATGTATCCTGTAAAACAAATAGGCACTACCGATAAGCGTGGTACTATGGTTACTTTTCTTCCAGATGACACTATTTTTACTCAGTCTACAGAATATAATTATGATACAATTGCAGGCAGAATGAGGGAATTGTCATTTCTTAACAAAGGGATAACAATTACACTTACAGACAAAAGGGATGTAAACGATAAAGGCGAAGTTCAATCAGAAATTTTTAAATCTGAGGAAGGTTTGAAGGAATTTGTTCGTTTTTTAGATAAAGGTCGCGAAGCAATAATTTCGCATGTGATTAGCATGGAACTCGAAAAAGGAGAAATTCCTGTCGAAGTGGCACTTATTTATAACACGAGTTACTCAGAAAATATTTTTTCCTATGTAAACAATATAAATACTCACGAAGGAGGAACGCACTTACAAGGTTTTAGAATGGGACTTACCCGAACTTTGAAAAAATATGCAGATGCTTCAGGATTATTAGAAAAGTTGAAATTTGAAATTTCGGGAGATGATTTTCGAGAGGGATTAACAGCGATTATTTCTGTAAAAGTTCAAGAACCACAATTTGAAGGACAAACTAAAACAAAATTAGGAAATAGAGAAGTAGTTTCACCAGTATCTCAGGCGGTTTCTGAAATGTTAGAAAATTATTTGGAAGAAAATCCAAACGATGCTCGAATTATTGTTCAAAAGGTTATTCTTGCGGCTCAGGCTCGTCATGCAGCCAAAAAGGCACGCGAAATGGTACAACGCAAAACTGTACTTGGTGGTGGTGGTTTGCCTGGGAAATTATCAGATTGTTCTGAACAAGATCCAGCAAAATGTGAGGTTTATCTCGTTGAGGGCGATTCGGCTGGAGGAACAGCAAAACAAGGTAGAGATAGAAATTTTCAAGCAATAATGCCTTTAAGAGGTAAAATTTTGAATGTCGAAAAGGCAATGCATCACAAAGTATTTGAAAATGAAGAGATACGAAATATATTTACAGCTTTAGGAGTTACCATTGGTACAGAAGAAGATTCAAAGGCATTAAATATCGAAAAATTACGTTACCATAAAGTAATAATTATGTGTGATGCCGATGTTGACGGAAGTCATATTTCTACCTTAATATTAACATTCTTTTTTCGTTTTATGAGAGAATTGATAGAAGGCGGACATATTTACATTGCAGCACCACCGCTATATTTAGTAAAAAAAGGTAACAAAAAAGAATATGCTTGGAATGATGTGCAGCGTGACGCGGCAAATGAAAGAATGGGTGGAAGTGCAGGTATCCAAAGATATAAAGGTTTGGGAGAAATGAATGCCGAACAATTGTGGGAAACAACAATGGATCCAAGTTTTAGAACATTAAGACAAGTTACTATTGATAGCTTAGCAGAAGCTGATCGAGTTTTTTCAATGTTGATGGGCGACGAGGTTCCTCCAAGAAGAGAGTTTATAGAGAAAAATGCAGTTTATGCAAATATTGACGCCTAAAAATTAAGTGTTAAAATTAATTTATATTTATCATCTATTTTTCATAAACAAAAATCTAAACATAATTAAAAAAAATATAAAAATGAAAGTTACAATAGTAGGTGCAGGAAACGTAGGAGCAACTTGTGCAGATGCAATTGCTTTTAGGAGAATTGCAAGCGAGATAGTTTTATTAGATATTAAAGAAGGTTTTGCCGAAGGAAAGGCACTTGATATAATGCAAACCCAAACAACTCTTGGTTTTAATACAAAAGTAGTTGGAGTAACAAACGATTATTTTAAAACTGCAAATAGTAATGTAGTAGTTATTACATCTGGAATTCCTAGAAAACCAGGAATGACTCGAGAAGAATTAATAGGTATTAATGCCAGTATTGTAAAAACAGTAGCTGAAAATTTATTACAACATTCTCCAAATGCAATCGTTGTTGTAGTTTCTAATCCGATGGATACAATGACTTATTTAACATTAAAAGCTACAGGTTTACCAAAAAATAGAGTTATCGGCATGGGCGGTACATTAGACAGTTCTCGTTTCAAAACCTATTTGTCTCAGGCGTTAAATAAACCAGCTAATGATATTTCGGGTATGGTAATCGGTGGGCATGGCGATACTACTATGATACCTCTAACTCGTCTAGCTACTTATAATGGAGTTCCCGTTTCTCAATTTTTATCAAGTTCAGAACTTACAACAGTTGCGTCAAATACCATGGTTGGAGGCGCAACTTTAACAGCATTGTTAGGAACGTCAGCATGGTATGCTCCAGGAGCATCAGTAGCATATTTAGTTGATAGTATCTTGAATGATCAGCGCAAAATGATTCCCTGTTCTGTTTATTTGGAAGGAGAATATGGTCAAAATGATATCTGTATTGGTGTACCTTGTATTATCGGAAAAAACGGAATCGAATCTATTATTGATATTAATTTAGATGAATCTGAAAAAATATTATTTGCTAAAAGTGCTGAAGCCGTCAGAGCAATGAATTCTGATTTAAAATCAATACTTTAATATTTAAAACTTAATTATATGAAATCATCAAAATTATTAACTATTGTATTCTTAATTTTTTTTAGCTCATCTTTTGCACAATTAAAACCCGTTGATTATGCTGATGGAGAACAAAAACTAAGTGGATTTGCATCTAAAGAAAAAGTACCTTTAAAATCAAAAGCAGGAGTTTTAATATTACCCGCATGGATGGGAATTGATGACCACGCCAAAGAAACGGCAACTGATTTATCAAAATTAGGATATCAAACTTTTGTAGCAGATATATATGGAGTGGGAAACAAACCTACTAATTATACCGAAGCTGGACAAAAAGCTGGATATTATAAAAAGAATATTGGGGAATACCAAAAACGAATTCAATTAGCTTTAGATCAACTAATAAAACAAGGAGCAAATCCTGACAAAATTGTAGTTATTGGGTATTGTTTTGGTGGTACTGGTGCAATTGAAGCAGCAAGAACCAACATGAAAATTAAAGGAATTGTTTCTTTTCACGGTGGTTTATCTCGTGACGAAACTCGAACAATAGAAACAATTGCACCTAAAATATTGGTTTGTCATGGTGCAGACGATCCATATGAATCAGAAGCTGAAATTAAAGCATTTCAAAACGAAATGCGGACTTCAAAAGCCGATTGGGAAATGATTTATTATGCAAATGCTGTTCACTCATTTACTGATAAAAATGCAGGAAATGATAATTCTAAAGGCGCAGCTTATAATGAAAAAGCAGAAAAAAGATCTTGGAAAGCAATGTTACAATTTTTGAAAGAAGTATTGTAAATTTTAACTATAAAAATTTAAAAAGTCCCGAAATTTATGTTTTAGGACTTTTTTTATTATAAAAATAATTATGGATAATTCTTTTTTTTTACTTTTAATAATCGGATTGACAGCATTAATAAGCTTCAAAGGATTTAATGATATTGCTTTTTTTCGAAAATATGAATTTCATGTAGGAAGCATTCGTGCTGGAGAACAAATCAGAATGTTTTCCTCAGGTTTTTTGCATGCGGATATTTCGCATTTAGCATTTAATATGATTTCCTTGTACTTTTTTGCTCCCATAGTTTATAATTATTTTGGAAGTTGGACATTTTTAACCTTTTATTTTGGAAGTTTACTTTTCGGAAGTATGCTTACATTATTATTTCATAAAAATGATTATAATTATAGAGCAATTGGTGCTTCTGGTGCAGTAACAGGAATTATTTACGCGGCAATATTACTCAATCCTTATATGAGTATTTATATGTTTTTTATCCCAATTCCAATTCCAGCATATCTTTTTGGAATAGGGTATCTGTTTTACTCAATTTATGGGATGAAATCAAAAAATGATACCATTGGACACACGGCTCATTTTGGTGGTGCAATTGGAGGATATGTATTGACTTTGCTAAAAAATCCTGCTTTAATTACGCATAATATTTGGATAGTTTTACTTCTTGCGCTCCCAATTTTAATTTTATTTATACTCACTAAGCAAGGAAAATTGTAATATTGGCATAGATTTTGAAAAAATAATAGAAAACATATAAACAAACTTTAATAATCATGAAAAAAACATTTATTATCTTAATGACAATAGCAGGAACCTATTCTCAGGCTCAGGATATCAATCAAAAACAAATTCCGCAAATTACCACATCTGGCGAAGGAAAAATAAAAGTAACACCAGACCAAGCTAGCATTTCGATTGCTATTGAAACTAAAGGAGTTAAAGTTATAGATGTAAAAAAAATAAATGATGACGCTGTCGAAAAAGTAATTCAATTTATAAAAAAAATAAAAATTCCCACACAAGATGTATTAACACAACGCGTTTCTTTAAATCCAACGTATGATTATGAAAAAAAGAAACACGAATATGTTGCTAACCAAACAATTATTATTTTATTAAAAGATTTATCAAAATATGATGAACTTATGGAAGGCATTATTGATGCTGGTG
>JANXVF010000083.1 GCA_025351785.1 Flavobacterium sp. | reverse complement strand
CAACTTTTTTTGATAGACAAAATATAGTTTAATAGTTTGCAGATAATAGTTTTAATATGATTTATACAAACTAAATATTGAGCATCATTATCCTATAATAAAACTTTAAAAGGACTCGTCAGTATTTAAATAATATCCGTGTGATTTGTGACCTTGGGCATAATTTAAAATAATATTTGTGCGAGTGCCTTTGTCTAACAATACTCTTATTCCTACTCCAATTGCTGGTTCAAGTGTATGAAATAAGGGCAGTCTACCTTGATCGCTATTTGTAACAACATTTGTAAAAACCGTACCACTGCATCTGTAATTACTTTTGATGTAAGAAAATTTTATTAAATTGTAGTAAACAGCAAATCTACAAATGGCGGTTTATCTCAATTGAAGTTTTAGGCTAACTTAAAAGTTGATTTTGTTCTTGGGAGTTAGTTTTATATTAGATACATTTGCCCGTCGACGGATAAGTTTGGTTAATAAAATCCCCAATAGATGCCCGATCAAGAAACCTTAGCGGTTATTTAAATTGACTCATTAGACACAACAAAAAATATAAAAAATGATAAAAAAAATTAAAATTAGCCTATTATTTATATTATTATTTAGCACATCTTTTGCTCAAACTTTAAATACAGTAAAACTCGATAGTTTGTTTCAAATTCTTGAAACAAAAGATAAATTTATGGGCAGTATTGCAATTGCTGAAAATGGAAAACTTCTCTACACAAAATCAATTGGTAAAGAAGACATTGAAACAAATAGGAACGCATCAATTTTGACTAAATACAGAATAGGTTCCATTTCAAAAATGTTTACATCATGTATGATTTTTAAAGCAGTTGAAGAGAGAAAATTAGATTTGAACCAAACAATCGAAAAATATTTTCCAACTATTATTAATGCAAACATAATTACAATCGGAAATTTGTTAAATCATAGAAGTGGTTTGCATAATTTTACCGATGATGATAATTATATGAATTACAATACAGAACCAAAATCTGAAAAACAGATGATTGAAATCATCACTAATGGGAAAAGTGATTTTGAGCCAAATAGCAAAGCAACGTATAGTAATTCAAACTATGTTTTATTAAGTTATATTCTTGAAAAAACGTATAAAAAAACGTATAAAGAATTATTGTCAACAAAAATAATAAAACCTTTAGGACTGAAAAATACTTATTTTGGTGGTAAAACGAATATCGGAAATAATGAGAGTTATTCTTATAGTTTTGACGATAAGTGGGAAAAAGAAAAAGAAACCGACATGTCAATACCAATGGGAGCTGGGGCTATAATTTCTAATCCAACAGATTTAGTAATATTTATACAAAACTTATTTAACAATAAAATAATTAGTCCTAAAAGTTTGGAGCAAATGAGAACTATTAAAGACAACTATGGAATGGGGATTTTTGAATTCCCTTTTTATGACAAAAAAAGCTTCGGACATACTGGCGGAATTGACGGTTTTGCGTCAATGCTGTCTTACTTTCCTGAAAATAAATTAGCAATTGCACTTACTTCAAATGGTAGAGTTTATGAAAATAATAATGTTATGATTGGTGTTTTAAGTATTTATTTCAATAAAAATTTTCAAATTCCAACGTTTAATAAAATAGAATTAAAAACAGAAGATTTAGATAAATATTTAGGTGAATATTCAAAAGAAAACTTTCCTTTAAAAATAAATGTCACTAAAGAAGGTGACAAATTATTTGCACAGGCAACTGGTCAATCTAAATTTCCGTTGGAAGCTATTGAAAAAGATACATTTGAATTTACAGACGCAAATATTAAAATGGAATTTAAACCAAAAGAAAACCAAATGACTATAATTCAAGGAGGAAGAAAAACAGTGATGTCAAAAAAATAACAAACAACTACTAGTTACCGTTTGCCTCAATTACATTTTGAGCTAATTTTAAAGCTGGATTTGTACTTGGAAGTTTGTCTTTAATTTTATACGTTCGGATAACAAATTTCAAACTTAAGCCAAGCCAAGATTTGGCAGTAATGTTTCTATAAAAAATAAATTAAAGGCCCTAATTCAATTTAAACATGAATAAAACTATACTATTAATTTTCATATTTTTTATTTCTTTAACTTCTTACAGTCAAATAAAAGACACCATAAAATTAGAAGAATTAAAAATACTTACATCAAATAATAAAGTAAATCATATTAAGACAAAAGGTAAACTTTCGTCATTTACAGGAAATATTATTAAGAGCATAGTAAGTAAAATTGATGAAATCCCATCGGGAAAGTTATCTACAATAAAATTCTTCTTTAATAGGAGCGATTTATTTTTTATAAAAGACAATAATAAATCCGACTATAAAGATGTCGAATTGGGATTGTTAATTTATAATGCCAAAGATGATGGCACTCCAGGTGAGTTGCTCACAGATAAAGTAATTCGATTTGTTTTACATTCAAAAAAACAGGGGACTATACAACTTGATTTAAAACCTTTATTTCTTAACACATCCAAAACTATGTTTTTTGGAATAGAATTACTAAACAAACAGATTGGGAAAGATTTAAAGATAATGACAAAATGTAATGGAGAAAATTCTAAATTATTATTTTTAAAAACATGGAATAATAAAGATTGGCTTTTTTCAAATATTCCGTGTGGTATGAAAATAGATTTAGGAATTGTTAGTACAAATTAGAATATTTGTCAATACATGTTTTTTAATATTATTGTCAATTCAATTTTACATCTCTCAAGAAATAGCAGTAAGTATAACAACTTTTTTTGATAGACAAAATATAGTTTAATAGTTTGCAGATAATAGTTTTAATATGATTTATACAAACTAAATATTGAGCATCATTATCCTATAATAAAACTTTAAAAGGACTCGTCAGTATTTAAATAATATCC
>JANXVF010000050.1 GCA_025351785.1 Flavobacterium sp. | reverse complement strand
TTACATCAGAATCTCCGATAGTCTTCAAATAGCAGAACGAAACTCCAAAGACCGTTTTGCAAGAATAGAACTAGAAACCGACGAACTCAAAAAAGAAAATGTTTTTCTAGAACAAAAAAACAGAGATTTCTTCAATTATTTTATGGGAGCCATTGCAATTGCTGGTTTTTTGTTTTTTATGAGAGCACAACGTGCCAGAAGAAGAGAAGCAATATTAAAACAAGCCCAACAACAAGCTAACGAAGAAATCTACAAACTTATTATTACCCAACAAAGCAAGCTCGACGAAGGAAGAGTCATGGAGAAAACCAGAATCGCCAAAGAGTTGCACGATGGAGTTTTAGGAAGAATATTTGGTTTGCGACTCAACTTAGATGGATTAAACCATCGTACAGATAATGAGGTACCTAACGAGCGAATAAAATGTTTAGACGAATTGAAAGTTATCGAACAAGATCTTCGTGAAATTTCTCATGAATTAAGTAGAGAAAAATATGTGTTGATTAATAATTTTGTCTCTATAGTGAATCAATTGTTTGACGATCAGCGCAAAATAAATGTGGCGGTTTTAAACACATCAATTTCTGAAGCTATTGATTGGGATACTATTTTGGGTACTACAAAAATAAATTTGTACAGAGTTTTGCAAGAATGTTTTCAAAACATCAATAAGTACGCCGAAGCAAAAATTATAACTGTTTTATTTAGAAAAGATAAAAAAGGCAACTTAACTTTAAGCATAACAGACGACGGAGTAGGTTTTGATATGGAAAAAAACCGAGGTGGTATTGGTATTAATAATATAATCACGAGAGTTAGCGAATGCCAAGGAACAACCGAAATTGCATCCGAAAAAGATAAAGGAACACGATATTCTATTGTAGTTCCAATGGAACATAAAATAATTAAAATTTGATAAAAATGCCCCAAAATGTTAATGTGCTTATAGTTGATGATCATCCTTTTATAATTCAAGGATATAAAAATGTAATAAGATTATATCCAAACAAAAAAATTGAGTTTACCTTTTTTGAGGCTATAGATTGTCAATCGGGTTACGAGATGATTTTAAATTCTGAAATAAAATTTGATTTAGCTTTTTTAGATATCAGTATGCCATCTTATCCAGAAAAAGAAATTCATACTGGCGAAGATATTGCAAAACTGTTAATTAAAGAAATGCCAGATTGCAAAACGTTTTTGTTAACAATGCATTCCGAGAGTTTAAAAGTACAATCTATTATAGACGAAATTGATCCATATGGTCTTGTTATAAAAAATGATTTAACTTTCGACTCCATGATTCTTGGTTTGGGTGCAGTTATGAAAGGAGAAAAATATTATAGTAATTCGGTTATAAGATTTTTAAATAATCAACAAAAAGAAAAAATTTATGTTGATGTTATTGATAGACAAATTTTACATTATTTAAATAAAGGGATAAAATATGATGACATTCCGTTGTATTTTACAATTTCGTCAAGTAATGTTAAAATCAGAATAGAAAAAATGAAAGAGCTTCTGGGCATGATTGGAAGTTCTGATATTGAATTTGCAAAGGCAGCCAAAGAAAGAGGCATGTTGATGTAGATTATGTACCTAAAAAAAACAAAAGAGTTTATTGGAATTTATTTTCAGTAAACTTTTTTGTTTATATTATTTTTTAAACACGTTTTGTGATTATATAATTTGAAAAGTTTATGCCAAATTAGATAGTTTCGACTTGTTTTAGTTACCTTTGCATGCGATTATTTTGACCAATGAAAAATAAATTAACTACTGGTTTTTGGGAATTTGTTGCTGGAATTGTATTACGCAATAGAGTTACTATTCTTATAATTATTGGTGTTTTAACAGCTTTTTTAGTTTACCAATGGCAAAACGTTGGCATGACATATAATGAAGCCAATTTATTGCCACAAAATCATATAGTTAATAAACAATATACTCAGTTTCTAAATACTTTTGGCGAAGAGGGAAACCTTGTAGTAATTGGTGTTAAAGACGATGCTTTTTTTACTCCAAAGTCCTATTTTGCTTGGAACGAATTGATGAAATCTTTAAAAAATCAAAAAGAAGTAGAACTTATAGTTTCGATAAACGATCTAAAAAAACTTCAAAAAGATACAATTAAACAAAAGTTCGTTTTAACCGATTTGGTCGACCAGTCAAAAACTACAAATGCTGTTTATTTACAGCAAATAAAACAGCAACTTTTTAACGATTTGCCTTTTTATGAAGGCTTACTTTTTAACAAAAAGTCGGGTAGTATTAGAGCAGCAATTTATATCAATAAAAAAATTGTAAACTCACCTCTCAGAAAAAACTTTATCCTAAATATTTTAGTTCCTGCAATTTCAAAATATGAAAGCGCTACGGGTATAGACTTAAAAGTTTCAGGAATGCCCTATATTAGGACGATAAATACTGAAAATATGAAAGGCGAAATTGGCCTTTTTATTGGAGCAGCACTATTTATAACTTCTCTTATTTTCTTTTTATTTTTTAGGTCTGTTCGTGCTACTTTTATTTCGGTTTGCATATTACTTTTTGGAGTTATGTGGTCATTTGGTACTTTAGGTTTGTTTCATTATAAAATCACAATTTTAACAGCAATAATTCCGCCTTTAATCATTGTTATTGGGATTACAAATTGTATTTTCTTGATCAATAAATATCAGCAAGAAATTAAAAACCATGGCAATCAAGCTAAAGCATTGCAACGAGTTATTTCTAAAATAGGGGTTTCAACTTTGATGACAAATACAACTACCGCTATTGGGTTTGCAACATTTATGATTACAGGAAACGAACTTCTGTACGAATTTGGTTTAGTAACTTCAATAAATGTCATAATAGTTTATCTTTTAACTCTTGTTGTCATACCCATTGTTTATAGTTATATGTCTATTCCGTCAGAAAAACATTTGAAACACCTAAGTAGAAACTATATTTCTTTTTTTCTAAATTGGGTTGAAACAGTTGTAAAAACTAAACGTACTGTCATTTATAGTGTATATGGATTATTTTTAATATTTAGTGTAATTGGCGTAACTAAAATGAAAGTTTCGGGAAGTTTAATTGGCGAAATGCCCAAAAGCGCCTCTTTTTTTAAAGATATATTGTTTTTTGAAAAAGAATTCAACGGGGTGATGCCTTTAGAAATAATGATTAATACCAAACATAAAAAAGGGGTTATGAAGGCTGCAACCATCAGAAAAATGGATGAATTGCAACAAACAATAGAATCAATTCCTCAACTTTCAAAGCCTGTTTCTATAGTTAATTTAGTAAAATATTCAAAGCAAGCTTACTACAATGGCAATCCTGATTATTATGAATTGCCAACATCGCAAGAACAGACTTTTATACTTAGTTATGCAAAAAATGCTACTAAGAATTCCAAAGAGAATTTAATGAAAAGTTATGTTGATAAAACGGGACAATATGCCAGAATTACTACATTTATGAAAGATATTGGAACTGAAGAAATGGAGAATGTTGAAAAAAAATTAAAAGATAAAATCGATAAAATTTTTCCAGCTGATAGATTTGAAGTTACAGTTACAGGTAAAGCTTTAGTTTTTCAAAAAGGCACAAGTTATTTAGTTCACAATTTAATTGAATCTTTAATATTTGCAATTCTTTTAATTGCACTATTAATGGTATATATGTTTAGATCTTTAAAAATGATTTTTGCCTCAATTGTTACTAACATATTGCCATTGTGTATAACTTCTGGTTTAATGGGATATTTTGGTATTCCTTTAAAACCCTCTACAATTTTAGTATTTAGTATCGCGTTTGGCATTTCGGTCGATAATGCTATTCAATTTATGGCAAAATATAGACATGATTTAATTCAAAATAAAGGTAAAATAAAAAAATCTGTGTTCTCAGCATTGCGAGAAACGGGAGTTAGCACATTTTATACTTCAATTGTTTTAATTTTTGGATTTGCAATATTTACACTATCTAGTTTTGGAGGCACAATTGCACTGGGCGGATTAATTTCAGTTACATTAACATTTGCACTATTTGCCAATTTATTAGTCTTACCCTCTTTAGTTTTAACTGTCGAAAAATGGAGTGGTCAAAAAGAAATTTTAACAGGTCCCGTTATTAACGTCTTACGGGATGAAGCCATAGAGGATGAATCTGAAAAAAAATAAAAAAAAACTTCAATCACATTATCTTTTGTAAAAAAACAGATGTTTAAAAAAATCAATAGTATATAAAAATGAAACATACCAAAATAAAAGAATTACTCAATAGTAAAACTACTATTACTGAGGTAAATGTAAAAGGTTGGGTAAGAACTTTTAGAAATAATCAATTTATTGCTTTGAACGATGGGTCGACAATAAATAATATTCAGTGTGTTGTAGATTTTGAAAACACACAAGATGAAATTTTAAAAAGAATTACAACTGGAGCCGCAATTTCAGTAACAGGTTCATTGTCTGAAAGCCAAGGAGCAGGACAAAAATATGAAATTCAAGTTTCTAAACTAGAAATTCTTGGTGATTCGGATGCAGAGAAATTCCCAATGCAACCTAAGAAACATTCACTAGAATTTTTACGTGAAAATGCACATTTACGTGTTAGAACTAACGCTTTTGGTGCCATAATGAGAGTTCGTAGCGTGCTTTCGTTTGCCGTTCATAACTATTTTCAAGAAAAAGGTTTTGTGTATGTAAATACTCCAATCATTACAGGTAGTGATGCTGAAGGAGCTGGTGAGATGTTTAAAGTTACCGCTTTACCATTTGACAACACACCAAGAACAGAAGACGGAAAAGTAAATTACAAAGAAGATTTCTTCGGAAAAGAAACTAACCTTACCGTTTCAGGTCAATTAGAAGGCGAAACATTCGCAATGGCTTTGGGTCAGATTTACACGTTCGGACCAACATTTCGTGCAGAAAATTCCAACACTTCACGCCACTTGGCAGAATTTTGGATGATTGAACCCGAAGTTGCTTTTAATGATTTGAATGACAATATGGATTTGGCAGAAGATTTTATTCAATACGTAATTAAATATACGATGGATAAATGTCAAGACGATTTGAAGTTTTTAGAAGGACGTTTATTGGAAGAAGAAAAATCAAAACCACAAGCCGACAGAAGCGAAATGGCTTTGTTAGAAAAATTAAATTTTGTGTTGGAAAACAATTTTAAACGGGTTTCCTATACCGAAGCAATTGATATTTTAAGAGATTCTACTCCAAATAAAAAGAAAAAATTCAATTACATTATTAATGAATGGGGTGCAGATTTACAAAGCGAACACGAACGTTTCTTGGTTGAAAAACACTTTAAATGTCCGGTAATTTTATTTGATTATCCTGCAAATATCAAAGCATTTTACATGCGTTTAAACGAAGACGGAAAAACAGTCCGCGCTATGGATATTCTATTCCCAGGAATTGGAGAAATCGTTGGTGGTTCGCAAAGAGAGGAACGTTATGATGTTTTGGTCGAAAAAATGAAAGCATTAGGAATTGACGAAGAAGAACTTTGGTGGTATTTAGACACTAGACGATTCGGTAGCGCAGTTCACTCAGGTTTCGGATTGGGATTTGAGCGATTAGTATTATTTGTAACAGGAATGACAAATATCCGTGATGTAATTCCTTTTCCAAGAACGCCACAAAACGCAGAATTCTAAAATTGTTTCAAGTTTCAAGTTTCAGATTGTTGATGCAACAACTTGAAAACTAAAACCTTAAAATTTTAAACAAAAAACAATGCTTAAACAAAACCTACAATTCAAATTATCTCAAAAATTATCGCCTCAACAAATTCAGTTGATGAAGTTAATTCAGCTTCCGACACTGGCATTTGAGCAACGCTTATTAGAAGAAATGAATGAGAATCCAGCTTTAGAAACTGGAAAAGATGAGGAAGAGGTTTTTGAAAAAGACGAGTTTGACAATAACGACGAATATGATGATTATGAAGGTAGCGACAATATTGAAGCTGATGACATCAATATTGACGAATATTTAAGTAATGACGAAACTCCCGATTACAAGACACAGACCAATAATTATAGTGACGACGATGATGATAGAGAGTCTCCTTTAGCACAAAATATAAGTTTCCATCAAGACTTAATAAATCAATTAAATACTTTTGTGTTGAATGATACCGATAGAGAAATTGCTGAATTTTTAGTAGGAAGCATAGATGATATTGGATATATCCGAAGAACTATTCAAGATATTGTAGATGATATGGCATTTACACAAGGAATTTATACCAATGAAAAATCAGTCGAAAAAATTTTGCATATTATTCATGAATTAGAACCATCAGGAGTTGGTGCACGTGATTTGCAAGAATGTTTGTTGTTGCAATTGAAACATAAAACGCCTACTGAGTATGTAGAATTAGCAATTGATATAATCGAAAATCAATTTGAGGCATTCACCAAAAAACATTACGATAAGTTACTTCAAAAATATAGCATTACAAATGAACAATTAAAGAAAGCAATTCACGAAATAGAAAAACTAAATCCAAAACCTGGCGGATCATTTACTGGAAATAATAAAATTACCGAAAATATTGTTCCCGATTTTGCTATAAGAATCAATGATGGCGAATTAGAACTAACTTTAAACGGACGAAATGCTCCGTCATTGCACGTTTCTAAAGATTATCAAGAAATGATGCAGACTTACAAGGATTCTCGTGATAAATCTAGTTCTCAAAAAGATGCCGTTCAATTTATCAAGCAAAAATTAGATTCGGCAAAATGGTTTATTGATGCTATAAAACAACGTCAGGAAACACTTTATGTTACCATGAATGCTATTATGCATTTTCAAGAAGAGTTTTTTCTTGACGGCGAGGAAACCTCAATGAAACCCATGATATTAAAAGATATTGCCGATATGGTAGGTCTGGATATTTCAACCGTTTCTAGAGTTGCAAATAGTAAATATGTTGATACGCCCTATGGTACAAAATTAATAAAAGAGTTTTTTAGCGAAGCCATGAAAAACGATCAGGGCGAGGATGTATCTACACTCGAAATTAAAAAAATTTTACAAAACACAATTGAAGATGAGGATAAAAGTAAACCACTTCCTGATGATCAATTAGCAGATATTTTAAAAGAAAAAGGTTATCCAATTGCTAGGAGAACAATTGCTAAATATCGTGAGCAACTTGATATTCCTGTAGCACGAATGCGCAAGAAGATATAGTTTTTTGTATTTTTAGATTAAAACTGAATATTTTTAGATTAAATGTTACTTAATAAATCTAAATCATCAATAATTCAAAAACTGCTATTTTTTTTGTTTATTTGTACAGTAACAAAATTTGACTGTAATGCAACAATTTGATGCCATTCGTCCTTATTATGATGCCGAAATTAATGAGGCTATTCATAAAGTTGTAAATCATCCTATGATGAAAGCCTTGATGAATTTTTCATTTCCAGAATTGGAGGACGAGGTTTGGAAAAAACAACTTAAAAAGACACATTCCATTCGCGATTTTCAATGCAATTTTATTTACTCATCTATACAGAAAGTACTAGAGAAAAGTTCTGACGGATTAACAACATCTGGTTTTGAAAAACTCAAAAAAAATACCGCTTATCTTTTTATTTCAAATCATCGTGATATTATTTTAGACACATCACTATTAAATGCTTGTCTTTTTGATAATGGTTTAGTCATGACAGCCTCTGCAATAGGCGACAACTTAGTTAAAAAATCATTTTTACTGATTTTATCAAAACTCAATCGAAATTTTTTGGTACAACGCGGTTTGACTCCGAGAGAAATGCTTCAAAGTTCAAAATTACTTGCCGAATATATTGCACAGTTGTTACTTCGAGAAAATCGTTCGGTATGGATTGCGCAACGTGAAGGAAGAACAAAAGATGGAAATGATGCAACTAATCCTGGTGTTTTAAAAATGCTTGCAATGGGTTCGCCCGAAAAAAACTTGATGGATTATTTCAAAAAAGTTAAAATAGTTCCCGTTTCTATTTCATATGAGTATGACCCAACTGATGCCTTAAAAATGCCTCAGCTAATGGCAGAAGCAAATGATGAAGTTTATATTAAAGAAAAAAACGAGGATTTCATGACACTTTTAAGCGGAATCATGGGTCAAAAAAAACGAATTCATATTCATGTAGGCGAAGTTTTAAATATTGAGTTAGATCAAATTTCAACTGAATTTGACAACAATAACAAACAAATTCAAGCATTAGCGCAAACTATAGACGATTCAATTTTACAATCTTACAAGTTGTGGCCCACAAATTTTATTGCTTTCGATTTATTGAACAAAACCGATAAATATTCACATTTATATACAGAAAACGAAAAATCATTATTTGAACGAAGATTAGAAATGAAAATTGATTCTAGTAACGAAATTATGGTTGAAAGTTTTTTAAATATGTATGCAAATCCTGTGATAAACAAATCAAAATATTGTAATGTTAGCTAAGCCAAATATTTTACTGATTTATACAGGTGGTACTATTGGCATGATGAAAGACTTTGAAACGGGTGCCTTAAAAGCATTTAACTTCAATAAATTACTACAAAAAATCCCAGAATTAAAACACTTAGATTGTTCAATCGAAACCGTATCTTTTGAAAAACCCATCGATTCATCTAATATGAATTCTGAAAAATGGGTTCAAATGGCAACAATTATCGAAGAAAATTACCAGCTATTTGACGGATTTGTTGTTTTACACGGTTCAGATACAATGTCTTACTCGGCATCTGCACTAAGTTTTATGTTAGAAAATTTAGCCAAACCTGTAGTTTTTACTGGATCGCAATTGCCTATTGGTGACTTACGAACTGATGCCAAAGAAAATTTGATTACGGCAATTCAAATCGCATCATTAAAAGATAAAAATAAATCTGTTGTTGCAGAGGTTTGCCTTTATTTTGAATATAAGCTTTACAGAGGTAATCGAACAACTAAAATTAATGCTGAACATTTCAAAGCATTTTCATCACCAAATTTTCCAGCAATAGCAGAGTCTGGCGTGCATTTAAATATCAACTACAGTGCAATTTTAAAACAAATTAGAGTAAAAAAATTAGTAGTTCATAAACTACTAAACAACAATGTAGTTATCCTGAAAATATTTCCCGGAATCAATGAAGCCGTTTTATCTTCAATTTTAAATAGTCCAAATTTAAAAGGAATTATTCTAGAAACTTACGGATCGGGCAATGCTCCAACAGAAAATTGGTTTATACAACTTTTACAAAAAGCAATTAAAAATGGCTTACATATTATAAATGTAACTCAATGTTATGGAGGAAGTGTAACAATGGGTCAATATGAAACTAGCACTCTATTAAAAGAGATTGGCGTAATTTCGGGAAAAGATATTACAACCGAAGCTGCAATTACAAAATTAATGTATCTATTAGGTCAAAACGTAGCTCCTGCTGTTTTCAAAACAATATTTGAAACGTCTTTGCGAGGAGAAATGGAATAAATTTTGGAAAATTGCTATTTTATTATGTTATTTGCAATTCACAAAAACAGTCTAGAAAGGTGGCCGAGTGGCTGAAGGCGCACGCTTGGAAAGCGTGTTTATGGCAACATAACGTGGGTTCGAATCCCATCCTTTCTGCTAAGATTAAAAAAACTTTAATTAAAATTTTGATTTTTTTAACGACATAAAGAATTTGATGTTGAGGTGAGAGAATGTTATAGTTTTTTTATTTTTTTAAAAATTGTATTGATTTTATGATGGCTTCAAGCTCAAACATCAAATCACGTTTTTGTTTTGATGGAGCATAACAAAACCCTTCGACGACTAAAATTCTATTATTAGTAGTATCAAAAATCACATAATTTACAAAAGGACCCGACATTGATTCTCTTTGAATTTCCCAAGTTCCTCTAGTTTCAAAAGTTTCTCTACCAAAAATTTTTGTTTTTGATAAATATGGCGAAAATGCTGGTTCTGTAATCATTTTGGTTTTTGGAACTGCTCCATGAATGTATATATTTCCAATAGAATCTCTAATTTTTGTAATTCTTTTGATCATATTTGGATTGTCTTTGATGCTATAAATCGGTATTTGATAAAAAAGTAAACTTAAACTGCCACTGATGATTTCTTTTTTGAACCACATAAATTTTTTACCGCATATTGCCAATTTATATTTATTAGGAATATTAACTTTTATTTTAAATTTTGATGTAATATTTTTGGTATCAATAACAGAATCTTCGGCAATTTGTTTTTGAAGAATTTTAATTTCAGACTTTTTAATTTTCTGAATAATTAAAGAATCATTCGCTTGAATACTATCCAAAATTTCTTGATTATTTCTTCCCGAAATATGAACGATAATTTGCGGATTTGCAAATTCATTATCCTTAATTCTAAATTCGCTTTTAGCTTCTTTTTTAATCACAATAATATTGCGATTATTTGTCATAAAGCCCTCGAGCAATTTTACGGGATACTGATTTAAAGAAAAAACAGGCTCTTCTTGAGGCAAACCTAAAACGGGTGATGCAAATTTGTTTCTGATCGAATCTCCAATTTCCCCATTCCACAACTCATCATCTACAATTACTGAAATTGTATTTATTTTTCCTGAAGTTTCAGTTGTAGGCTTTGTTTTTTTCTGACCACAAGAAAAAAGCATCATTGAAATTGAAAGCAAAAAAAATTGGGCTTTACTCATAAGATGAATTAAAGCCCAAATTTATATAAGATTTTTGGTATTATCCGTTAATTTTTAATTTCATTCCAGGATGAATACTTTCATTTTTAATATTATTCCATTTTTTTATATCAGCAATCGAAACACCAGGAAATTTTTTTGAAATACTAAACAATGAGTCCCCTTTTCTTACTTGATATAATTTTTCTTTAATTTTATTTTCGTTTACGGCATAATTTTCATTTTTATTACCTTTCGATTTTTGATCTCTAGAAATTGCTTTTTCTTTACCAACAATTAAACAAGTTCCTGCCTTTACAGAATTATCATAAATTTTATTTAACTCCCTTAATTCGTCAATACTTATTCCGTATTTTCTGGCAATTGCTCCTAAATATTCACCTTTCAAAACTATATGCTCTATATATTTTGGTTCTTTATTTGAAGAAATTGCATTTAAATTTTCGTTAGAAATTATCAATTGAGTTCCAAGTTTTACATTATTATCAACAAGATTATTCCATTCTTTCAAATTATCTATTGATACATTATTTTTTCTAGCAATAGAACTCAAATTATCTCCTTTTGATACAATATAATAATTTTCCGTTGTCGATGAGGATTCAATTTTATCCTCTTTTTTTGTTTTATCGCTCTTTATATTTTTTGGTTCAATAGTAACAACCGCTTCATTTTTTTGATTAAATGGTTGTTTAATTTCTCTTTTAATTGTTGTTACGACTTTTTCGTTTTTCACTATTTTCAAACGTTCCCCAATAGAAACATTGTCATTTTTTAATTTATTCCATTTTTTAATTTCAGAAATAGTTACGTCATATTTTGATGCAATTGCGCCTAAATTATCTCCGCTTTTAACTTTATGAAATGTAGTAACATCTTTTAAAGTTACTACTTTTTCAGTTTTAAAAACAGGTTCAAGTTTTGATTCTGATTTTTCATTTTTACTCTCTAAACTAGCAGTAGCGTTATCTTTTGAAGGAAATTTATTTTTAATTTTTAAAGAATCTTTATCACTTTTTATAGTTTCTTTCTTAGTTAAATATGCAATTTTCTCTGTCGAAATAATTTTTAACTTATGTCCATAGGGTGCTTTATTATTTCGCAAACCATTCCATTTTTTTAAATCTGCGACCGAAACATCATATCTTGACGCAATCTCAGACAAATTGTCGTTACGCCTAACTTTATGGTATCTTGTTCGCTTTATAAACTCGTTTCGAGTAAGCGAAGTATTTGTGCTATCATTTTGTCTTACAACTGCATATCTGTCATATGGACGTTCTCTTTTACTGGCTTCATGTTCTATGTAAGCATAAACTTTATCTTCGTTTGAAGTAAAAACGCCTATTTTATCTTTTGGCAATCTTAAAAAATTAGGCTCACCAGTTACAAATGGTATCTCATTTCGTTTAAATGATGGATTGAAAAACTGAATCTCTTCTACTGAAACATTTAATAAGTCAGAAATTTGCTTAAATGTTATTGCTTTTTTTACCATTATTGTATCAGTTGCAAAATGATTTGCAATTGCTTTATTTGGAACAATACCATGCTCCTTATGATATTCAAAAATATACATTGTTGCTAAAAAAGCAGGCAAATAACCTTGTGTTTCTTTTGGTAAATTTTTTCTTATATTCCAATAATTTTGCTGTCCACCAGATCTTCTAATCGCTTTTGCAACATTGCCTGGGCCAGAATTATAAGCGGCTAAAACTAAATCCCAATCGCCAAAAATTTTGTACATATTATTCATGTATTCTGAGGCTGCTTGGCTTGCTTTTAAAGGCTCACTTCGTTCATCAACATAAGAATCAATTTTTAGTCCATATTGTTTTCCCGTTTGATACATAAACTGCCACAAGCCTGTTGCGCCAACACGAGAAGTAGCTTTTGGATTTAAAGCAGATTCTACAACTGCAAGATATTTTATTTCTAGCGGAATATTGTTTTTTGATAATTCTTCTTCAAACAATGGAAAATAAAATTGAGAAATTCCCATTAACCGCTCAAAACCTTTTTTCCTATTTTTCAGAAAAGATTTAATAACATTTTCTAAGCCTACATTATATTCAATATTAAATGGCGATTTTTCATCCATTTTTTTTAATCGTTCTTTCAATAATTCTGTAGGAAGTTCATAATCAACACTTTTATCAACATCAATATTTTTAATGTCAGAAAGTAAATCGCTATAGATATCCAGCGAAGTTAATTCGTTTGCCCATTGATAATCAATACAATTTGCAAATTCATCTTTTTTAAAAGTAGCTTTAATTGAATCTAAATAAGAAATTTTAATTTCATGTTTAACAATAGTGTCGAGTTTTATAATGGCATCTTGCGTTGTAATTTTTTGCCCAAAAAACGAAAGGGAGGCAAGTAAAAATAGTGTGGAAAATTTATTTTTTAATATCATATCTTTTTATAATAATAATGTTGTCGCAAAAATTTGTCTATTTACAAACTTACTGACATATAACGTATTAAATGTTTAAATATTGTTAAAATGCTATGGTTAATCTAAAATAGCTTGGATTCCAGGCAGTATTTGTCCCTCTAACATTTCTAACATTGCACCACCACCAGTCGATACATAACTCATTTTTTCTTCAAGACCAAATTGTTTAACAGCTGCAACAGAGTCACCACCACCAACAAGTGAAAACGCACCTTTTAATGTTGATTCTGCAATATACTCACCAAGTTTAAAGGTTCCGTTTGCGAAATTTGGCATTTCAAATACACCAAGAGGTCCGTTCCAAAGTATAGTTTTTGAGTCTAAGATTACTTTTTTGAATATTTCTAATGATTTTGGTCCTGCGTCTAAACCTTGCCATCCATCTGGAATTTCTTTTACATCTACAATTTTGGTTGTCGCATCATTTGAGAATGAATTTGCTGCAACCACATCAATTGGCAAATGAATTTGAACGCCTTTTTCTTTTGCTTTTTTTAATATTTCTAATGCAAGTTCTTGTTTGTCATCTTCACAAATTGAATCTCCAATTTTACCTCCAAGTGCTTTAACAAAAGTAAAAGTCATACCACCACCTATAATCATGTGGTCTACTTTGTCTAAAATATTTTCTATTACAGTAATTTTTGAAGATACTTTTGAACCGCCCAAAACGGCAGTTACAGGCTTGATAGAATTGTTTAAAACTTTATTTAAGCTTTCGATTTCTTTTGCTAATAGTAGACCAAAACATTTTTCATTCGGAAAAAATTTAGCAATTAGAGTTGTTGAGGCATGAGCTCGATGTGCTGTCCCGAAGGCATCGTTTACAAAAATATCTCCTAGCGAGGCTAATTCCTCTGCAAATGAAACGTCTCCTGCTTCTTCTTCGGGATAAAAACGTAAATTTTCTAACAGTAAAACTTGACCAGGATTTAAATTTGAAGTGGCATTTTTGGCAATCTCCCCTATACAATCTGATGCAAATTGTACAGGAACTCCAAGTACTTTTTCAGTTGCTTTAACTATGTGTGATAATGAATATTTAGCTTCTTTTCCTTTAGGTCTTCCTAGATGTGACATCAAAATTACACTTCCTCCATCAGAAAGAATTTTATCTATTGTAGGCTTAGCTCCTTCAATTCGATTTACATCAGTAACATTATAATTTTCATCAAGAGGGACATTAAAATCTACTCGAATTAATGCTTTCTTATTTTTAAAATTAAAATCGTTTATGGTTTTCATTATAATTGGATATTAATTCACAAATATAATGATTTTGATTTTATAAAAAATCAAGTAAAGTCTACTTACCGTCCTGCCATTTTATTAATTTTATATTTTTTTACACCATTCAAAGTATAATATATTTTGTTAGGTTGAATCTCTTCATAAACCTGAGGAAACATATTTTTTTTGCTTTTGATGGATCGTATTATAGCGTAAATTGTTATGCTAATTATCATTATCGGTTAGAGTTAAAGAGTTATTATTAAGAGATAAAATCCAAATTTTATCTTTGTAGGTATCATTAATTTGTGATAAATATAAGGCTACTGCATCTTGCTCTGAATCAAGTTTTTCTAAATAGACATAGGTATATTTTGTCATCGGATTCATAAATGATTTTGCATTAAACCCTTTTGAAATAAGAAAATTTTCAAACACTAAGGCATTAGTTTTGATAGAGAAAATATTTGCTACTAAATAATATCCTTTAGGTTGATTGTTGATATTCAAAACCTGAATTTCAATTTTTTGTTTAGTTTTATTTGAAAGCATATTTTCCTTATTTTCAAAACTTAGAGTGGTACCATTTTTTTGGGAATCTGAAATCAACAAGTTATTTGCGGGCACAAATTTTACTTCAGTATTTAAAACTATATTAGATTTATTTTTATTATGAATAGTAGACACAATAGAGTTTTCGGTTGCAATTTCATATGTCCCGTCTGGATTTGCAACTTCAATACCAAAGGCAGAAAAAAACATAAAATATCTATCTCCATTAGAGTTCAATCTTAATGTCGATTCTGTACAATTGTTGTTAATTATACTATTATTGGGGTTAGGAATAGTCATTAAGCAGGTGTCAAAACCAAGAGTATTTTTACTGTCTGGAAACCGGTTTGCGAAATTTTTATTTTCTATTGTAATAGAACTATCAAAAAAATTATCAGCTCGTCGTACAGCATTATATAGAGGTGTAAAGTCTTTATTTTCAGATGATTTAAAAAGTAATTGATCGCCAATTAAATTTGTATCACCTTCTAGCGAAGCACAGGCTAATTTAGCCTTTACATTTCCTTTTGGTAACGATTGAAAACCATCGAAAGTAATGTCGGTTGAATTATTTGATATACTAGCAAATCCATCATAAGTCGAAATATATTTTGCAGTCATACTTTGATCTTCATAAACAATAAATAAAGTCCATCCCGCTGCAACACCACCATTTATTGTGCCTTGAGTTGCTCTAATATTTGCAACCGTATAAACTCCAGCAACACTCGTTAAATCGGTTAAATAGCTTGTAATATCTGCATAAACTACATAAGGAGAAAACTCTTTTAATTCTTTATTAGCAAAACCATCATAAATTATTTGACCTGTTAAGTCACTATATTTTTCTTGATTAGGAAATTTTATTTTAATTGTATTAAAATTTTCTCTTGTAGCATCCACTGCTTCAAACTTTCCTTCTTTTTTTTCAATACCACTTGTATATTTATATGTAGCAGCCCAATATAATCCTGCATAAAGAATTTTTTTAGGATGTTGATTATCTAAAAATAATTCAGCACTACTAGATGAGAATGTTTCATCATCATCATCAATATCTACATATTCCATATTAAATTCATCATTTAAATTAGCTGAACTTGTATGGTTGTAATAAGGAATTTCAGGACCGTTGTTATAATCTCTTCGATTTACGATATTGTTTGCAATAACAGTCATATCACCTTTGACATATGATTGATATCTAACTTTAAAAGGTACAGTAAGTTGTGCAGATAAAAGAGAACTATTTGATAAGAAAATGAAAATATAAATAGAATTTAGGTAAATTATTTTTTTCATAATTCATTTTATTAAATTAGAATGGTAAGAACATTTCCAGATTGTTAATAACTTTTCAAAAGTAAATAATTTTATAGATAAAAAGCAATTTTTTTCGATTAAGTGCATTATTATAATTAATTTAGACGTTTTTTCTTATAATGTTTTTAGAAATTATGGATTTGATTTATAAATTTTTTTACTCTAAACTTAAATTTTTTTAAAAGCCACTATTTATTTTATCTTTGCTTATGCAGTTTTCAGATATTTTAGGTCAGGAACATATTAAAAATCATTTGATTGAAAGTGCCTCTTTAGGAAGAATTCCTCATGCACAATTATTTATTGGTCCTGAAGGTAGTGGAACCTTACCCATGGCAATTGCTTATGCTCAATACATAGCTTGTCAAAATAGTGGTACAGAAAATAATGGAAGTAATGTAGCATGCAATTTGAAATTTAATAATTTGCAACATCCAGATTTGCATTTTATATATCCAACGGTAAGCACAGAAGAGGTAAAAACAAAACCCAAAAGCATCGATTTTATTCAGGATTGGAGAATTTTTTTATCAGAAAATGTATATGGGGGTTTGTTTGATTGGTATAAAACATTGGGAGTTCAAAACAAACAAGGCGAAATTAGGGTAGATGATGCTCAAGAAATTCTAAAGGTACTGAGTTTAAAATCTCACGAAGGAGGTTATAAAACAATGATTATTTGGATGGTTGATAAATTAAATATCGCTGCTTCAAACAAATTACTAAAACTTATTGAAGAGCCTACAGATAAAACCGTCTTGATATTAATATCTGAAAACGAAGAAGATATTATGCAAACTATACGTTCAAGATGTCAGGTTTTACATTTTAATAAATTACCCGAAAAAATAATAGCCAATGCTTTGATTTCTAATGAAAATATTGACGAAAAATTGGCTAACAAAATTGCACACCAATCACAAGGAAATTATAATAAAGCCTTGCAAATTTTTAAAGAGGAAACAGACGATTTGCCTTTTGAAAAGTGTTTTGTAGACTGGGTTAGAGCCGCGTATCGAGCAAAAGGAAATGCATCAGCAATATTAGATTTGATTTCGTGGAGTGAGCAAATTGCAGGTTTGGGTAGAGAACCACAAAAAAAGTTTTTGAATTATTGCATCGATATGTTTCGACAAGCATTAATACTAAATTATAATGCTGAAAAACTAGTATATTATGAATCTAAAATTGAAAAGTTTAAGCTCGAAAATTTAGCACCTTTTGTAAACGGAACTAATATAAATGAAATTTTTACGGAACTTTCTGAAGCTATTTTTCATATTGAACGTAATGGAAATGCTAAAATTATTATGACTGATTTATCTATAAAACTAACCCGATTAATACATCGAAAATAAATTATTTATTATGAACAATAACGCTTCTATCATTATTTTGGTTTTTCTTGCCATAACTTTTATAACCTCGGCACACGATAAAGTTTTTCATTGGAGTGATAATGTAAACTGGTTGAAAGGACATTTTGCAAAATCAATTCTTAAAAATACAGTACCTCTATCATTAGCAATTGTATTGTTAACCGAGTTAATCGCAGGTCTTTTAAGCATAATTGGGATAATCCAACTGTACCTAAACGGTGATAGAACATTCGGATTTTATGGAGCCGTTTTCTCTTGTACATCTTTGTTATTTTTGTTATTAGGACAGCGATTGGCTAAAGATTATGATGGCGCTCGAACCATTGCAATTTATTTTATTCCTGCCGTGATGGCGGTTTATTGGTTGAGTTAATTTAAATTTTTAAAATGAATTGGTTTACAAATTTTTTTCAAAAATCTACACAAAAAAATGAAACTTCAATGAACAAATTTTTAGTGATTGGACTGGGTAATATTGGTTTAGAATATGTAAACACTCGACACAATATTGGGTTTAAAATTTTGGATGACTTTGCCAAAAAAAACAATCTTGTTTTTCAATCTGTAAAACTAGGAATGCTAGCTACTATAACTATAAAAGGGCGAAAAATTTTACTTTTAAAACCTAATACTTATATGAATCTGAGTGGAAAGGCAATTCAATACTGGATGCAGAAAGAGAATATTTCTAAGGAAAATATTTTAGTCATAACCGACGATTTAAATCTTTCATTTGGTACAATTCGCATAAAAACTAAAGGTACTGATGGCGGACATAACGGACTCAAAAACATACAGTTACTATTAAATACCTCAGAATATCCTCGATTTCGATTTGGTATTAGCGATGAATTTAAAAAAGGAAAACAGATAGATTATGTATTAGGTGAGTGGAATGACGACGAAAACGCCAAACTCCCTGAACGATTAAAATTAGCTTCTGAAATTATTGAATCTTTTGTTTTAGCGGGGCTCGATAATACAATGAATATTTTTAATGGAAAATAGATAGATGTATTTTATAACTTGATAATTTTTAATATCTCGCTAAGGTTACTACTAGTCAAATCTTGCTAAATAAAAATTAAAACCATATACATAAAGAAAGGAACACTTACCTAAAAGCGATGTAAAGGCATTTTCAATTTACTAACAAAATATGGACTTTACAAATAAGGTATTTTAAATCAAAACTATATTTTATTTAAAAATGCAATTAGTTATTACTAATTTAAATATTGATATTTATTTTAATTGTATTTTGAATTGGAATGCTATCAAATGAGCTTATCCCTTCATAAATAAAAGTTTACTTGCATAATCAATAATTGCTTTACCAGCAAGCAGAACATCAGCGCCAATAATACCGTCAACAGGTTTAGCTTTGTGTTGTAACAAGGCCTCATTAACATGTGATAAATCAAATATAATAACAGGATATTTTTTCATTTTCCAACTTCCTAGTTGCAATAAATTATTTTTTGCAATTTGAGTTTTTATTCCTGTAGCGCCCGCACCAGAAGCTTTTGTATTGCAATTTTGAGCTTTTAACTTAAATTTTTCGATGCTTTCTGTGCCTATACAACTCGAACTTGCACCTGTGTCGAGGATAAATTTTCCTTCAATTCCATTTATCTTTGCAGTTAAGAGTAAATGTTGTGTTTTAGAAATTTTAAATGTTAATTTTTTGTAGTTACCTTTTTTTAATATTTTTTGAAAATCGATCATTTTTAATAAATTTATATAACAAAAATAGGGCAATAAAACCTCCAAAAGTATAAATTATCCAAAAATAATTTGTTGGTTTCTCTCCGTCCAAAGTTCCATAATACACAAAAGCACTCCAATAATAGGGAGATTTTTTTGAGTTCGAAATATTATTATCGAGCAAATAATCTAATTTTGATTGATGATTTGAATCAAAATAAGACATTTGTTTTGCACAATTTGTGTAAAATTTTTCCATTAAAACCGAAGTAGTAAAATCGTTCACTTTCCAGAGTGAAAACAATAAATTTTGAACACCAGCCATTTGAAAACCTCTTGAAATACTCATGGCACCCTCTGATTTATAGAGTTTACCCAATCCGGTTTCGCAGGCACTTAAAACCACTAAACTTGCTTTTAAATTTAAATTATATAGCTCCGAATATAAAATTTCTTGATCATAAAATTTAATACTTGCTGGCGTTTCTAGATCGCCAGACGATCCGTGGGTCGACAAATGTAAAATTTCAAAATTTGGAGCTTGCTTTTTAAAATTTGTAAAAGTAGCTTCATTATTAATTAAAAATTTTCCTTTAAATTTTTTCTGAATTGCCTTTAACTCATCTTTTGAATAGGTTAGTTCTAATGACGAATTTTCGAAAATTGGAAATACTCCAAGAACCTTTTGGTTTTTATTTTGAACAGCCGTTGAATTCATATAAAAAAATGCCGAGTTACTGTACCCAACACTAAAATCTTTGAGCAAATAATTCATTTTAGCAAAGTTTGTAGTTGCGCTTTGACTTGTAATTAAAGCCTCAAAAGGCAGAAAATTTAAAATTCCATCGGGAATAATAACCAAGTTTTTATTGATTTTGTTTTTGGGTAAAAGCAATATTTTATATACCGAATTAGCCATTTTAGTATAATTAGAAATATCATTAGTTATAAACTCTGAATTACTAAAAAGATCAATAAAACTTTTAATATCAGAAATTGTTTTGGCGTCATAATCAAAATTTTTAAGTATAATTTGATTATTTTCTAATACAAAAACATACATTTTTTCAGTACCCGAAAAATAAGAAACTAATACTGCTTTCTGTTGTTCTAATTTTGAAAAAATTGCTTTTAGTTCTATTGATTTATTTGCATTTAATTGTAAAATCTCAGCTTTTGATTTTACTAATAGCATTAACTCATTTTGTTTTTTTATAGCTTTATTTATAACCGAAATATCAGCATTTTCAAGCTTTTGCTGTTCTTTTATTATAATTGTATTTTGGTTTTGAAGTTGCGTTGCAATTAATTTTTCAGTTGCAGATTTAGTTTTAGTAGCATCGATAGTGTTTTTTAATACAGAAGCTTTATTTTTTTCTGATACCTCAAAAGCTTCCTTCAAATAGGCTATTTTGTGCTCTTTCTGGTATAATAAATTGTAGATAGAAATACATTTTTCTGTTCGATTTCGCGAACTTATTTGCAAGATGATTTTTGAGTTTTCATAAAATACAACATTTTGCAAAATTGAAGCAATAGTAAAAGAAAGTTTGTAGCAATCTAACGCTTTTTTAAGATTATTCTCTGCAAAATAAAGTGATGCTTTTAAGTCTAAAGCATCCATCAAAATGGTTTCGGCATACAGTTGTTTTTGGTTTGGCAAACCGCTTTCTGAACTATCAAAATTTGGAATCAAAATTTTAAAAATTTTATCGATTGCTATTTTTGACTCTTTAAAATGTGTTAAATTAAAATTTAAATTTCCCTCGTCTAAATAGAATTTTGCAATTGATCTAGGAGAAATTTTAGGGTTTTCAAAAAAGAGTTTTTTTGCAGTTTCAAAAGTTTTTATGTCATTATTTAAAAGTGATAAATTTCGATATGAATATGATAAATATTCGGTTTGATTTTGATTTTGTAATTTACTTATTGAATTTTGAAACGCTTTTGTTGCTCTTATCTTGTCATTATTTGTGTAAAAACAATTTCCAAGATTATTATATAAAATTCCTTTTTGAGTTGAGGTTAAACTGTCATCTAAAAGGGTTTTTTCTAATAATTGAATGCTTTCAGAAATTTTTCCAGAACTTAAATAAACGGTCGAAAGATTATTGATAGATGCAAATTTTTGATTTTTATTATTTTGTAATATCGCTATATATAAATAATGTTTAATTGTATTTTCGGCAGCATCATAATCACCAATAATTGTATATAAATTGCCTAAAGGTTTTAAACAAAATTCTGTAATATCATAACCTTCTAGTTTGTTTTTATCAAAAACATGCCATGCTTTTTCGTAGTTTAAAATTGCCTGTAAAGTTTGTCCAAATTTATTTTTGTAATACCCAATGTTGCATTGCATATACACAAAAGCTAACAATTCGTTTTTGTTTTTTGATGTAGATAAAATTGGCCTATTTGACTCAATAAATTTCTCGAGTTTAGTTACATTTTCTAGACAAGGTTTTGCAATTAAAACATCAGTTTGAGTATAACACTGATTTATAAAATCATCTTTTTTTTGAGCAATCGAAAGTTGAAATATAAAAAGTAAAAGTAAAAATTTATTCATAAACTAAAATTTCCATATACCGTACAACTGCAAATAATTGAAATCTTTTTTGAAATTTATAACATATCGTGCACCAAAACTTGGACCTATTCGAGCAATTCCTGCAGTAATATCAAACAAAACACCACCAGCTAAATTTTTAAAACTATTTGATGATTCATACGAAGATTGCTTTGAGCTAACTAAAAAGAAAGTTGTTGTATTTTCATATTGGTTTATAGTTTGATTTGTATTTTGTTTTTCAATAAGATTAATGTTGCCTTGAATTCCTGCTCCAACACCGATAAAATTATTTAAATTATAACGCACCAAAACTGGAATTTCTAGATTTATATTTTTATAATTTGTCTGTAAAAACGTTTGTTCGAGTTGTAAAGTTCCATTTGCTGGTGTTTGAAATTGTCCTGTCCTTTCAGTTTCTATTAATTTTCCATCATACGAATGATTACTATTTTGAATTTCAACTTGCCAATACCATTTATAAGATTTGTAGGGACAAAATGTAGCGGCAACAAAATAACTTTTAGAATTATCTAATTTTGAATAAATAGTATATCCAGCTTTTGCTCCAACTGAAATTCCTGTTTTAAACTTGGTAACAGCATAATTTGTTATTACAGGTTCGTTTTTATCAAATATAATTGCGGTTTTACTTTTGGTTTTTATTTTATGAAAATCTTTTGCAAACCTCATGGTATATTTTACAAATCCTTTGGTAGAGTCTATATCTTTTACATTTTTTTGATTGCTTCCGGGAATGTAAATATTTTTGAACGTAAAAAATATTTGATCTTTTTTGATGATCGTATCTAGGCAACTTTGAGTATAGTTTTCACCCTTTGGACAAATAGGACATTTGGGATAGGAATCTACAATTTGAAGTGTTTTTTTATCAAACATTCCAGGAATATCAGTCTCTAAACGGATCATTTTTGCTGGGCCTTCGCCATTATTTTGAAATCGAGTTTTAAAATTTATTGTTTTTAATCTAACGGTTCTATAATTCATCAAAGTTGCATTACTTGACATTTTATTAGGATCGTGTGAAGTCACAATTTCCATTTCGAGAGTTCGTTTTTTGTGCGATTTATAGTTCCTGTCTGGTACAAAAATCCCTCTTATTTTTACTGTTGCACTAGTATCTTTAATCATCTGTTTTGTAGTTTTAAAGCTAAAAAAGACGTTTCGGGTTTCGTTAGGATTCATTCCATCAAATTCTAAAATTTTAGAATCGCTAAATTGAGTTTTACTTTCGGCCAAAGTTAAGTCCAGATTTTCATCGTCGACTAAAAACGAGTTTGATAATGAAGGGTAATTAGAATTTGATGCAATATTTTGATAATTAGTATTATAATTGTCAACAGTTGCTACACCATCAGAATTTAATTCTTTTTCTCCAAAATGAGTTCTAGTTTCTAAAAGTTCAAAGTTTTTATTCTTAAATTCTTTGTCGTTGTAAAAAAGATATAATTTTCCGTTAGAAACATAGTTTAGAATATTTTGATAGCTCATCACAATGATTATTTCTTCGTCAGGAACAGGATCGCGAGAGGATAAAATTTCAAATCCATCTTGTTTTTCGATCGAGGCAATTTCATCTGCTTTTTCAGTTGAAATTTCATTTATAGCAACTATTTTTGGACGAGTTGAAGGAGGTTTTCCGTTGTCATAATTATTAGTTACAGTTAAATTTACTTTGTAATCGCCTTTCTTTTTATAGATTTTTTTAGGTTCGTTTTTTTTGCTGTAACTTCCATCACCAAACTCCCAGAAATTAGTAAAGTTTGCTGGTGGCGCGCCTAAAACTTGAATTAAAGGTGGATTTTGAGATTTGAAAGTAACAACATTTGATTTTTTTTCAAAGTTAATTGTTGCTTTTCTTGTAGTGGTATCTTTGACTTTATTTTGTGAAAAAACGAAGTTAAAAAAAAGAAAAAAGAGTATTAGATATATCTTTTTCATGAATTTTGGTTTTGGTTAGGAATTATAAATATAACAAAAAGCGATGAACAAATCATCGCTTTTATAAAAACAATTATCTAACAACTAATTATTTAGGGTAAACCATTGATTGCTGCTTCTAGTTGTGCTTGATTTCCCAGAGAAGTTTCTGCCAGTGTAAAATTGTAAATATCCCCCATTTGAACTGTGATTGCTTTGATTGCATATCTCCACTGTCCGTTATCTTCTGTTACAAATATGGCATGACAAGCTAATCCTACAGGAATTTGACCGTAGTGCTCTGAAAACTGTTGGGTTGCTGTTAGGTATCGATCGAATTTTGCAAGTTGAGTTCCTAAACCATCGTAGTGTAAATAAATAGCACAATTCGAATCGTTATAACCAGCAGGAACCGTTGCTAGAAGTAAAGTTTTTGGTCCAGTAACACCTGCAAATCTGTCTACATTTGTCCATCCAAATCCTGTAAAACCTACATTATATGAATTACTTGATCCTTGTGGGCCTCCAAAATCTAATCCGCCTGCAGTTCCTGGAGTTGGAATCCAAGCCAACATATTAGCGCCTGTAGTTGGAGCTTGTCCTGTCCAAAGGTGCATTCCAGTATCTGGAGTGGTTCCTGTTAAAGTAGCTGGAATTTTAACCTGAACGGGAGTAACAGTTGTCAAATCAACCCCTCCTTGACGAGCTTGAATGTAATATTCGCCTCCAGATTTCATTGCTTCCATTTGTCCAGAAGAATTAAGTCCCATTGTAGTTTTATCTGCAGTTAGCATTTTACCTCCATCAAAAACTTCGGCGTATTCAATATTTACGACTCCTGTAACAGGGTTTCCGTTTTTTCGTAATCCGGCACCATCAATTTTTATGGTTACACCTTTTGCAGAGGTAAGCGTGGTAATGCCACTTTCTGCTGTTAAAGTAAAATTTTGTGTTATGCTTGCTAAGGCTGTTTGTTGAAGGTTAGAAAACGCCTGTGCAGTTGGTGCACTATTATTTGGTGTTTCTGATGATTCTGTTGAGCAACTTACTAATGAAATAATTGTTGCTAGTGCTACTAAAGTGTTTTTTAAATTTTTCATGTTTTCTAATTTTTAAATGTTGTTGATTTGTTTTTTTTAATCTGAACTCGTTTCAGATTCTATTGTTATATCAACTAGAATACTTATTTGTTACCCCAGTTTTTTATTTTTTTTATTGAAATACAATATCGATATATGGTATTCCGTAGTTAGGGACTGGCCCACCTGTTCCATAGAAATTTGAAGCCAATATTTTCAAATCACCATTGTTAACAGGGTAAGGTACTGGACCTGAATTGAATCGGCATATTCTTCCTATAGTGTTTCCTATATTGCCCAAATAGTTTGAAGCAATTCTTCTTATTTTATAGGTATCTGTTGTATATAATTGTGTTGGAGTTATTGACACATAATCAGTGTATGCCGAGTTAAATATATGATTGCCAGTGTAAACAGGTAAACTTGTTGTAACATCATAAATTTCTATAGTATAAGGAATTGAACCCGCATAAAGGTTTGCATTTCCTTGATAACCAATACTACAAACTTTTCGATTGGTGTTAACTTTAAAAGTATATTCGTGAGTTACTAAATCCATTGTCAAATAATTGTCATATAAAATATTACTTGCCAATGTGTTAGTATAAATTTGCTGAAAATCGGTATTTACGTTATTACAACTAGTAGCTGGCGCTGGCGCTGGCGATGAAGGAGATGCACAGCCTATCGCAGTAGATAAAATTCCAATTATGAATACCAATGTTGTTAATTTTGCTAAGGTGTTTTTTAAATTTTTCATGATTTCTAAGTTTAAATTATTTTTTTAAATTATTTTTTTTGTTATATCTATTTTTCACATTATTTTTTAAAATCTGCACTTTGTATTATTTTATAATTTAATACATCGCCGGTGCTAACTAATTCTATCATTCTTTTGGCTTGAGTTTCGGAGTTTGAAAATCCTTTTGCAGTTCCATGACTTGTTGTTACTTCCCAGAAGAATAATCTTACTTTATCCGAAGCTACAGTATCTTTTACTTCAAAATAACTTTCAATTTTTCGTTCTAATACAACCTCGCCTACAGTAACTAATTTGATCATTTTTTGAGCTTCTTCTAATGAGTTTGCTGTTCCCGAATAATTTCCGGTGTTTGTTTTTACATTCCAATCATAAACTTCTGTTATTTGATCTCTTGATAAAGTTGAAGTTGTTAAAATTGTGTTTGAAGTGGTTACTTCGGTAGCATTTATATTTGAAAATGATAATGCTAAGATTGCTAATGTTACGATTGATTTTTTCATGATTTCTAAGTTTTAAAGTTTTAATTATTAAAATTTTTGGTTTCTGTAGTTATATCAATTTGGTTTCAAATTTGTTACCCTATTATTTAAATTTATTTTTTCGGATAATTTATTTTCATTAATTGAAGAACTTTCATCACTATATCATCACTACATTAAAATTGTTACCCTTTGAGTTGAATTTATTTTCAATCTTATTAAATTCCTTTATATTTTTTTTACATTAGCCATCAAATAAGCTACTTATGAGCGATAAAAATTTACACCCAGATCAATTATATATTGATGGATTAGTACAAAATAACTCAACTATTATTCAATCTATATATAAGAAGTTTGTTCCTAAAGTAAAATATTACATTAGAAACAACTCTGGAAACGACGATCAAGCACAAGATGTGGTTCAAGAAGTATTGATTGCAATTTACAATCAAGCTAAAACAAAAGGATTGCAATTAACCTGTCCGTTTGATGCTTATTTTTTTTTATTGTGTAAACGACGCTGGTTAAACGAAATAAAAAAATCATCAAATAAAGAGGTAACAATTGATGATGATAAAGTATCTACAGATAGTAACGTTCAAGAAACAGTATTTGAAACCGAAGTTTTTGACCAAAAACAGACTCTATTTGATGAGATGTTTCAAAAACTTGGCGAAAAATGTCAGGAAGTTCTAAAATTAAGTTTTGTAACTAAAACAATGGAGGAAGTTGCCGAAAAACTGAATGTTACCTATGGTTATGTTCGCAAAAAAAAATCGATTTGCACCGGACAGTTAACCGAAATGATTCAACAATCACCACGATTTCAATCTGTAAAATATTAAGTTATGAACGAAGAAAACTACATAGCATTTGAAAGTTATTTAAATAACGAAATGTCTATTGATGAAAAAAATCGCTTTGAAAACCAACTTCAAACCGATAGTATATTCAATAAAAATTTTGAAGATTATAAAGAAACAATTTCATTTTTACAAACTAAATTTGATATAGAAACGATCGAATTTAAGCAAAATTTAAAATTAATTTCTGAAGATTCGTTTTCAAAAAATGAAGTTTTAAAAGCTAAAAAATCAACTAAAGTCCTGTTTTTTAAACCTTGGCAGTATGCTATAGCTGCGGTTATAACATTGTTTATAGGAACTTTATTTTTTATGCAAAATGCTTCGCCAGAATATTCAGATTTCAATCAGCATGAAGTTGCTTATTTAACCGAGCGTGGTAAAGTATCCTCTAGTTTGAAAGCAGCTCAAGATGCTTTTAATGCAGAAAATTATGAACTCGCAAGTACGTTGTTTGAAACCGTTTTAAAAGATTCTTCGAAACCTGAAATAGATTATTTTTATGGCGTTTCTTTGCTGGAGAGTAATAAAATTAACAAAGCTCAAATTGTATTTCAGAAACTAAAATTTGGGACTTCGGTTTACAGAAACAAAGCAATATGGAATTTAGCCTTGATAGCCTTAAAACAGAAAAATTATTCAAAATGTAAGGAAATTTTACTCACAATCCCTAAAGATTATGAAGATTATAACCAAGTAGAAAAATTGTTGAATAAATTGAATTAAGATTATAAAATAATTTAAATAATACGCACCTAATTTTTTGTTTCTACAAAGTATTTTAAACATAAAATTCATAAAAGTATACCTTCAACTTTTATGGATTTTATGTTTAATTTTGAAGTAAAATACTATTTTTGCAATAAAGAATTTCCTAATGATTTTCACCGATAGTCACACACATTTATACAGCGAAGAATTTCAAAACGATCGAACAGAAATGATTCAAAGAGCAATTGACGCTGGTGTTTCACGATTTTTTATTCCTTCGATTGATTCTGCATATACTCAAAAAATGTATGATTTAGAAAACCAATTTCCCGAAAATATTTTTTTGATGATTGGTTTGCACCCTTGTTATGTTAAAGAGAATTATCTCGACGAATTATCTCATGTTGAAACTCAATTAGCCACCAATAAATTTTATGCCGTTGGAGAAATTGGAATCGATTTATATTGGGACAAAACTACTTTAGACATTCAAAAAATTGCCTTTAAATATCAAATTCAGTTGGCAAAAAAATATAAATTAGCCATAAATATTCATTGCCGAGATGCATTTGACGAAGTTTTTGAAGTATTAGAATCTGAAAAAAGTGACGACTTGTTTGGTATTTTTCATTGTTTTGCTGGAAATCTTGAACAAGCTCAACAAGCAATTTCTTTGAATATGAAATTAGGAATAGGAGGAGTTGCAACGTTTAAAAACGGAAAAATAGATCAGTTTTTAAATCAAATAGATTTGAAACATATTGTTTTAGAAACCGACTCGCCCTACTTAGCTCCAGTTCCTTATCGTGGAAAACGAAATGAAAGCAGTTATACCATTATAGTAGCCCAGAAGTTAGCTTTAATTTATGGAGTTTCTGTTGATGAAATTGCAACAGTAACCACTCAAAATTCTAAATCTATTTTTGGAATTTAAATTTTAATAGTTGTTAATGCTTGGTTTTATATCAATCGATTAAATTTGCAAAAAAAATTTTGAAAAAAATTCTCCCTTTTTTTTCTTATTTGTTACATCCTATTTTTATTCCTTTTTTAGGAACACTAGCTTATGTTTTTTATGGAGTTACACTCTACGACAAACAGCAATATATTTTATTATTTATTCAGGTTATTATAATTACTTTTTTTTTGCCATTGTCTTTTTTTTATTTGTTGAGAATTTTAGGGAAGGTAGATACAGTGATGCTTTCTGAAACTTCGCAGCGAAAAATCCCCTTGTTATTGCAAATTGTTTTAACCTTAGTTTTAATTGAAAAAAGTGTAACTATAAATCGTTTTTTTGAGTTGTATTTTTTCTTTTTAGGGGGCATTATAAGTACAATTATTGCTTTTGCATTAGTATTTGCAAAAGTAAAAGCGAGTATTCACATGATTGGGATAAGCGCGCTAACTTTTTTTGTTATTGGACTTAGTTTGCACTTTCAAACTAACGGAATTTATGCAATTGCCTTGTTATTTTTTAGTATAGGTATTGTAGCTTCCTCTCGTTTAGAAATGAAAGCTCACTCACCTATCGAGTTAGTAATAGGGTTTTTAATAGGGATGATTCCCCAAGTTTTATTGTGGTATTTGTGGTTATAAAATATAAAATTGCAACCCAATATTTAAAGTATTAAATTTTATATTTTGAGTGCCAATTGTTCCTGATTTAAATATTGGGTTTAAACCATAATAAACATAAAAATTCCAAGTATTCCATCCCGAAGCCAGATAAATGCCATATTGAATTTTATTTAAATCGGGGTTGTTTTTAATAGTTACTGTTTCTAATCCGTTTTCAAATTTATAAGTGTTGGAAAATAAATAACTCAATTTTAAACCTGTATAAACGCGCCAAAATTTATGGCTGTCATAAGTTGAGTTTCGCCATCTTATTTCTAACGGAATATCTAAATAATGAAACGAAAGTCTATTTGTTCTATAATATGTGTCTTCTGAAATAATTTCATAATTCTGGGTTTCATTTCCGTTTGTGTCAGATCCTTTATAAATATACATTGTCCCATTGTAAGTGCTTAGCGAGTAGCCAAGTCCTAAAGCAACGGCAAAAGTTCGTTTTTTGTTTAATGGCATATCACGCAAAAATCCGAATCCGATTCCTGGTGAAAATTTATTTTGTGCAAAGCCCGAAGGAACATGTCGCAAACTATTGTAAGTAATATTAAAATAAAACTGATCTTCACGATACAGGGAGTCAACAGGAGTTTTTATAGAATCTTTTTTCACCTGTTGAGCAAAGCTTCCAAAAAAACAAAAAATTAATATTACTTTCAAAAAATTATGCATTATTATTGATTTAAAATTAAAAACAAAAAACGATTTATTTGGATTTATACTGAAATCAGTTCGCAATTTTAATCTATTTACTATTCATTTTTATCAAGTTATTAAACATTTCAGTCGTCATAGATGCTAAATCAAAATCGTTATTCCAGTTCCAATCTTTTCTAGCAAAACTATCGTCAATACTTGCAGGCCAGCTATCGGCTATTTTTTGACGAAAATCTGGTGCATAATCAATAGTGAAATTAGGATAATGTTTTTTAATTGCCACTGCTATCTGCTTTGGTGTAAAACTCATCGCCGCTAAATTATAGGATGACCTAATTTTTACTGCATCTTTATCAGCTTTCATAATGCTTATGGTTGCTTTTATTGCATCATCCATATACATCATTGGCAACTCGGTATTTTCAGATAAAAAGGATGTGAATTTTCCTTTCGATAATGCTTCATGATATATTGCAACAGCATAATCTGTAGTGCCTCCGCCGGGTTCTGTACTCCAGCTTATTAAGCCTGGATATCTAATACTGCGCACGTCAACACCGTATTGACGATGATAATATTCGCACCAGCGTTCGCCTGTTTGTTTAGAAATTCCATAAACCGTCGACGGCTCCATGATGGTATATTGAGGTGTATTTTTTCGGGGTGTTGTAGGTCCAAAAACGGCGATGCTTGAGGGCCAAAATATTCTTTTTATTTTTTTAGCTTTCGCCAAATTCAAAACGTGAAACAAGGAATTCATGTTTAAATCCCAAGCAAAAGCAGGATTTTTTTCGGCAGTAGCCGATAGTAAAGCGGCCATTAAATACACATCGGTAATATGATATTTTTCGATCAAATGTTCAATTTGATTATAATCCAATGCATTAACAACTTCAAAAATACCGTTATTAACAATATCATTATTGAGTTTTCGAATATCAGAGGCAATTACATTATCATTACCATATTCTGCTCGAAGTTTTGAAGTAAGCTCTGTTCCTATTTGTCCACAAGCACCAATTATTAATATTTTAGTTGTCATTTGTTGTGTTTAATAACACAAAAATACAGTATTTATAGTTTAGGTTTTAAGAAAATTATGCTAAATGTCGTGATTCACGAGTTGTTAAAGTTTACCGTTTTTTTTCAATTACAATTCTAGTTTAGATTTTGAAATGGGATCAGAAATAATAAAAATCAATCAAATTTTAAATTTATGATTGTTAACAATCAATTTCATCTCATCAATTTATTTACAGACAATGTTAAATTTATTTTAGTTACAGCAATGTCGCTTAGAAAGTCAGGTAGAGAGCAATAGTTTTGAATAAATATTGATTACAAAAAAAAGTGATTAGCTTGATTAGACTAATCACTTTTTACTAATTACTATTTACTAAAATTTTACAAATCAAATTTTATTCCTTGAGCTAAAGGCAAACTTGTAGTATAATTTATGGTATTGGTTTGTCTTCTCATGTAAATTTTCCACGCGTCAGAACCAGATTCTCTGCCACCACCAGTTTCTTTTTCACCACCAAATGCACCACCAATTTCTGCTCCAGAAGTCCCAATATTAACATTTGCTATTCCACAATCTGACCCTGCAACTGATAAAAAAGCCTCGGCCTCGCGCAAGTTGTTTGTCATAATTGCAGATGATAAACCCTGAGCCACTCCGTTTTGAATTTCAATCGAATTATGAACATCGCCGCTGTATTTTAATAAATATAAAACAGGTGCAAAGGTTTCATGTTGTACAATTTCAAATGAATTTTGTGCCTCTGCGATTGCGGGTTTTACATAACAACCACTTTCGTAACCTTCCCCAGAAAGTACGCCACCTTCGACTAAAATTTTGCCTCCTTCGGCAACCACTTTTGACAAAGCCTTGTTATACATTTCAACTGCGTGTTTGTCTATAAGCGGACCTACATGATTATTTTGATCTAACGGATTACCTATTCGAAGTTGCTTGTAAGCCGATGTTACCGCGTCTTTTACTTTATCATAAATACTTTCGTGAATAATTAACCGTCGGGTTGAGGTGCATCTTTGTCCAGCAGTTCCTACAGCACCAAAAACTGCTCCTATAACGGTCATTTTAATATCAGCATCTGGTGTAACAATTATAGCGTTATTTCCACCTAGTTCTAATAACGATTTACCCAGTCTTCCGGCAACAGTTTGTGCTACAATTTTACCCATTCTGGTAGACCCAGTTGCCGAAATCAGAGGAACTCTTTTATCTGCAGATAATAATTCACCTACTTTATAATCACCATTAATTAAACAAGAAATTCCCTCTGGGAGATTATTCTCTTTTATAACTTCAGCAATAATATTTTGACAAGCAATGCCACAAAGCGGGGTTTTTTCTGAAGGTTTCCACACACAAACATCACCACATATCCAAGCCAAAGCAGTATTCCAAGCCCAAACAGCCACCGGAAAATTGAATGCCGAAATGATGCCAACAATACCTAAAGGATGGTATTGCTCATACATTCTGTGACCAGGACGTTCTGAGTGCATTGTTAAACCATGCAATTGACGAGAAAGTCCTACTGCAAAGTCACAAATGTCAATCATTTCTTGAACTTCACCATATCCTTCTTGCAACGATTTTCCCATTTCGTATGAAACTAATTTACCTAATGCGTCTTTGTTTTTACGTAATTTCTCTCCAAATTGACGTACAATTTCTCCACGTTGTGGAGCTGGCATCATTTTAAAACTTTTGAATGCTTCTGTAGCAGTTTGCATAACTTTTTCGTAGTCAGATACTGTTGTTGTTTTTACAGCTGCAATAAGCTGTCCGTCTACTGGTGAAAAACTTTCTAAAATTTCACCACTTGCAAAATGATTTTTACCTGTAGATGTTCCATCATTTATGGCTTTTACACCAAGAGTATGTAATGCATCGGTCATCCCGAATTGTTGAGCAATTGTTGACATTATAAGTTTTTTATTTAAGATTTATAAAATTTAGGTAAAAATAGAAGTTTATTTTGAATTTTTAATAACTTCTACTGTTTTGAAAACAAAGATTTTTAGAATATAAAATTAAAGATTTGGAGTTTAAAACAAATTTTAAATTTTACTATAAAAAGTTAAGATTCATATTCTTTTTCAATATATCTGGGATCAGTTTCCATAACCGCCTTACAGTTTTTGCAAGTTCTTAAATCAACAGATTTATAAAAGTGTTTAAAATGAGGTAAAAAATCTTTTTCGATATCGTTTAGTTCAAAATATACTTCGTGCAATTTACTATTACAATTATCACAAAACCATAACAATCCGTCTGTAAATCCCTTTCCTGCTCGCTTTCTTTCTACAACCAAACCTATTGAACCCTCAGATCGAATGGGTGAGTGGGGAGTTTTTGCAGGGTTAAGATATATATCGCCACTTTGCATAATCATTTCGTTGCGTTTTCCGTCTTCTTGTATAACGACTTTTATATTTCCCTCAAGTTGATAAAAAAGTTCTTCGGTTTCGTTATAATGATAATCTTTTCGAGCATTAGGTCCAGCCACAATCATTATAATATAATCGCCAGAATCTATATAAATATTTTTATTTCCAACGGGTGGCTTTAATAAATGACTATTTTCCTCTATCCATTTTATAAGATTGAATGGTTTTTGAATTGACATAATTTATTATTTAGCGTTACTACAAAAGTAGAAAGGTTAGGGTTAACTAACCTTACTGTTATTTAATTATAATTTCCAGTGGATTGAATATTTGAGGTATTTTTTTAGGGTCTTTTTCATATATTTCAATAGTACCCTTTACTATTATATTTTTCCCTTTTGTATCTTCTAGTTTGATACTATGATTTTCTAAATATTTATTTGTTAAAATTACAGTAAAAATATTATTTGGATACGATTGATCGATATTAATATAATTTGTTGTTTTGCCATCTCCTGCTAATTTTATTGAAGCTATTTTCCCTTTTACAAAAACAAGTTTTCCAATATTTTCAGCAACTTTTGATGTAAGTATAGTGTCTTGTGCAAATGAAATGGATGTAAATAGTAGCGCAAATAAAATGAGTGATTTTTTCATTTCAAATTAATTTTTTTGTTTTATCAGATAGATGTAAACGGGAAAGTGGTCACTAAAACCCTCATCATTTGCTGAGTGACGTAGCGGATATCCTTTATATTGACCTGTAGTTTGAATCATAAAAGGTTTGTTGTATATTCCAGATTTCCAATAGCGATATGTTGAATAATCTGTTAATAAAAATTGTTGCGAAACCATTATTTGGTCAAAAATATCTCCTGCATCTCTGTAAAAAAGTGAGGCGTTTCCTTCTTTAGCCATTTGTTCAAATGGGTTGTAAATATCCCTTGGTTCCTTTAATTCTGTTTTTTTCAATTTTGCACCAAGTCCTACTTTTACACTTTTATTATATGTTCCATCGTTCAAATCGCCCATAGTGATTATTTTTGCATTAGGATTTATATTGATTAACGAATCAATAATTTTACGATTCATTCGACCCGCTTCTTCTCTAAAAGGGCTACTTTTTTTCTCACCTCCTGAACGTGATGGCCAGTGGTTTACAAGTATATTGATTTCTTCATCATCTAAAAAACCAGTTACCAAAAGAATGTCTCTTGTATAAACGCGGTTATCTACAGCAACCTCAATTTTATCGTCAGTAATTTCTTCTTTTTCTTTTTCTTTTTCTTTTTTTGGAATTACAGATTCTACTTTTTTGTAAATTAATAAAGGTATGTTTGAAGTGCTAGTGATTCTAAAATGTTTTTTTTGATATAAAAGTGCTACATCGATTCCTCGTTTGTCTGGCGATTCAAAATGTACAATGCCATAATCATACTTTAATAATTTAGGTTGTTTTATCAAATCCTCAAGTACACCACGATTCTCAATTTCGGCACCACCCACAAAAGTAGGGGCATTGTTAGGGTTTTCGCCAGAGCCTATTTCGGAAATAACGTGAGCTAAATTCTCTAATTTATGATGATATTTTTTTGATGTCCAGTTTTGAGAACCTTTTGGAAGCCACTCTTCGTCATTATTTGGACCGTTAATTGTGTCAAAAAGATTTTCAAAATTATAAAATGCTACAGTATGCACAATATATTTTTTTGCTTGTGAATTTGCATTGATTGTTGCGAATAAAACAAAGAAAAGGGCAATAAAATTTTTAATTTTCATAAAACGTATATTAAATTAATGTCAAGTTTATTACAAACTCGGTGCCAAAAGTAATACTATTATTAAAATAATGTACATTTGCGGTCGTTAAGTTTGAATTAACATTAATTACCAAAAATTAACCTTAAATTATTTTATGAAAAAATTTGTTTTTAGTATACTATTCGTACTGCAAGCCGTATTTGTTTTTGCCCAAAGCCCCACGGGATTAACCGCAAAAGTTTTGGATTCAAAGTCACAAAAACCACTTCAAAATGTAACTGCAACTATCCAAAACACTAGCTTTACAGCAATTTCTGATGCCTCTGGAAAATTTAGTTTTTCTGACGTTCCATCAGGCACACAATTATTAATGGTAAAAACACTTGGGTATAAAGACCAACTTTTTACAGTTGAAATTGAAAAAGGGAAAGTATTAGATTTAGGAATTGTGATAATGGAAGAAGACATTACGCAAGAGCAACAAGCAAATTTAGTAACCATTACAGATAACGATTTGGGCGACGATAATAGTGGCTCAGAAAGTACATCAGGATTACTTCAAGCGTCTCGCGACGCGTTTCAACAAGCTGCCGCTTTTAACTGGGGTCAAGCTCGTTTCAAAGTACGTGGACTTGATAATCAATATGCCACAGTTATGATAAATGGTGTTGTCATGAACAAAATTTATGATGGGCGACCACAATATAGTAACTGGGGAGGATTGAATGATGCTACTAGAAATCAAGAATTTACATACGGTTCTACAGCATCCGATTATTCTTTTGGTGGTATCTTAGGGACAGATCAAATTAACACCAGAGCCTCATTATATCGTCCAGGAAACAGAGTTTCTGCCACTGGAACTAACACAAATTATAACGGTAGAATAATGGGTACTATGGCATCTGGAATGAGAAAAGATGGTTGGGCTTATGCTATTTCTGCTTCTAGAAGATTTGCCAATGAAGGATATTTTGAAGGAACTACCTATAGTGCAAATTCTTTTTTTGCAAGTTTAGAAAAAAAATTATCAAGCAAAAATAGTTTGAACTTAACTACTATTTATGGTCAAAATAATCGAGGTAAAAATTCTCCAAATACTGACGAAGTTAATGGATTGAAGAGTATAAAGTATAACTCTTATTGGGGATATCAAGACGGAAGAAAGAGAAACTCAAGAGTGAAAACTGTTGAAGAGCCTATTTTTATTTTGAGTGACTATTGGAAAGTTACAAAAAAAACAAACATCAACACAAATGTATCATACCAGTTTGGTAAAATAGGAAACAGTAGATTAACCTATCAAGGTGCAGATAATCCAGATCCAACGTATTATAAAAAATTACCAAGTTATTTTACTTCAATTTATGATACAAATGGTGTTATAGCTCCAGAATATGATAATGCAGCAACTGCAGGTGCAAATTTTCAAGCCGATGGACAGCTAAATTGGAATGATTTAATTCTTTCTAACAGAGCCAGTGGTGATGGTCACAGTTATTATACACTTTATGAAGATAGAACAGATGATAAACTATTTAATGCTAATATAATTATGAATTCACAATTAGCAGATAATATAGTTTTTAATGCAGGAGCAACTTATAAAAATTTAAAATCTCATAATTTCCAAAATATGTTGGATTTATTAGGAGGAAGTTATTTTAATGATGTGACTCTATTTGGAACAGGATTTAATCAACAGCAATCCGATTTGAATAATCCTAACAGAACAGTAAAAGTAGGAGACACTTTTGGATATAATTACAATTTGAATTCAAATGTAATGGATGCCTTCACACAATTTAGATTTACTTATAAAAAATATGAATTTTATTTAGCTCAAACTTACTCTCGAACCGAATATCAAAGAGATGGATTATACAAAAACGGATACTATCCTACAAACTCATATGGGCAAAGTGAAAAACTACATTTTGATAATTTTGGATTTAAAGGTGGCATCACATACAAAATAACGGGAAGACAATTTTTGACTTTTAATGGAGCTTATTTAACCTTAGCACCAACCTTAAGAAACACATTTAATAACTCAAGAGTTAATAATAATGTTGTAGCTGGAATTCAGAGTGAAACAGTAACAAGTGGTGATGTAAGCTATATTGTTAATTCTCCAAAATTCAAAACCAGATTGACTGCTTATTTCTCTAAAATCCAAAACCAAACCGAAACAACCTTCTTTTTTGGCGATGGAGCAGGAGTTGATGATCCCGCAACTACAGCAAATGAAAGTAATGCTTTTGTTGCCGAAACTGTAACTAATATTAGTAAACGAAATGTAGGTTTAGAATTTGGATTTGAATATCCAATAACCTCTACTTTAAAAGTAACAGCCTCTGCAGCATATGGTGAATATATTTATGACAACAACCCAAATGTTAGTTTGAATATAGATGCACTAGCGACATCAACAAATACATATCCAGTAGTAAACTACGGAGAAGCAAAACTAAAAAACTACAAACAATCTGGAATGCCTCAACAAGCAGCATCTTTAGGACTTGAGTATAGAGACCCAAAATTTTGGTGGATAGGTGCAAATATTAATTATATCGGAAGTAATTATATTGATGTAGCTCCTATAACTAGAACCGCTCGTTTTTATGATGATCCGATATTAGGTGTTCCTGCAACCGATTCAAACCAAGACAGAGGAAATCAATTATTAAAACAAGAAAAATTTAACGATTTTTCATTACTTAACGTAATAGGTGGAAAATCATGGAAAATTAAAAAAAATACAGTCGGATTTTTAGCAAGTATAAGTAATTTATTAGATGCAAAGTATAAAACTGGAGGTTTTGAGCAAGCTAGAAACTCTAATTATACCCAACTAAATCAAGATGTATCTAGCGGAACTCCCGCATTTGCTCCAAAATATTTTTATGGTTTTGGTAGAACATTTTTATTAAATTTATACATTAATTTTTAATTCATAAAATATGAAAACATTTCAATTTAAAATCGTGTTAAGTTCATTTTTATTATTAGTGCTTTTTTCTAGTTGCACTAAAGATAGTGATGCAGAATATCCAATAGCTAAAACCACTTTATTTGCAGAAGATTTTAGTAATTCAACATTTGCAACTACAGGATGGACAGTTTATGCTGAACAAGGAACAAAAAATTGGTCAATAGGTACATATAGTGGCGACGGATATGCACAAATGAGTTCATATCAATCAGGTCAGCCAGTAAATGTATCTTGGTTAATATCACCAGCTTTTGATTTTGACAAACAAGATGGTGAAAAATTGTTTTTTCAGTCTTGTCAAGATGGATTTGTAAAAAATCAAGATAACTCTTTAGAGTTATTTGTGTCAACAGATTATGACGGAACTACTTTCGCAAATGCAAATTGGAAAAAAATTCGATTTACTGGAGCAACTCAAGACACAAAAAAATATCTTTATGTAAATTCAGGAACACTTGATGTCTCGGCATATACAGGAACTGTTCATTTTGCCTTTAAATACAGAGGAACGACTTCTCAAAGCGGAGGATATCAAATGGATAATTTCAGAATTTTTTATTAATAAATAATACATACTTAAAATGAAAAATATAATTAAAATAATAACTTTTGGCGCAACAATAGCTCTGTTTAGTTGCTGTACAAGTAGCGATAAGGTTTATGACAATGCTCCTGCAGAAATCACTACCTATGAGATTCCAGTTACTAAAACTGTTGCCTCGTATAATGCTTTAGCCACAGCAACCCCCGTAACAATTAATACAGAGGATGTAATTGAGGCTTTTGTAACTTCCAACGATGCTGCAGGAAATTTTTATAAATCAATTTCTTTCCAGACAATTCCAACCGATGCTTCAGCTCCAATAGGTTTTAGTGTTTCTGTTGACAAATCAATGCTTTTTCTAAAAGGTTTTACTCCAGGAAGAAAAGTATTTATCAAATTAAATGGTTTAGCCTATGCTAAAGTTTATGGCTCAATGCAAATAGGAGTAGCAGACCCAGCACAATCTTCAGGTTTGACGGGAATTTCAGAATTTGAAGTTCAAAATCACCTTTTTCCATCTTCTACAATTGTTGACGAAAATACTTTTGTAAGAACAATGCCATTGTCTCAAGCACTTTTAAATAGTAACTTGAACACTTTAATCGAAATTACAAATACACAATTTGCAGACAATTCTATAGCAAGAACATTTTTTGATGTTGATAACGGAGGATATGCTACAAATCATGAATTGGTTGATGTAACAATAGGCGATATTACACCTAGCGTTAAAAAATATTGTAGAATAAGTAAATATGCTCCATTTTCTATTAATAATGTGCCTGCAGAAAGAGGAAATATTCGTGGGGTAATGACGAAATATAATTCTGATTTTCAATTTTTAGTTCGCTCAATTAGTGATTTTAAATTAACCACTCCAAGAGCCTATGTTTTTAATTCTACCTTAAACGAAACATTTACAACCGCAGTTAACAATCAAGTATATTTTCCTAATTATTTAAATTTTGCAACATTAGGAACAAAAAAATGGTTTATAAAAGCAGGAGCATTAGAAATGTCCTCATTTGGTGGAGCAGTAGAGCGCAACAGAAGTTACTTTCTTGTACCAGTTGATTTCTCTGCAGCTAGCACGTTTACATTTCAAATAAAAGCAGGATTTTACACAAATGGTTTAGGATTAAAAGTTTATCATACCACAGATTATGTTCCAGGAATGAAAATTTCTGCAGCTAATTTATATGATATCACAACAAGTTTTGGCTCATTACCTACATCAAGTACAACATCATATTCAACGGCTGGCACCTATTCAATACCATCAAACTTAACTGGTAACGGGTATTTTGTTTTTGAGTATACAGGAACAAATATATCAACGGGTCCTCCTGTAACTACTACTGTTGATATAGATAATATTGTAATTAATTAATACTTTAAAATTATAGATATAAAGAGCGGGCTTACCAAGGTTCCGCTCTTTTATTCTTAACGTCATTAATAACCAATAAATAAATTACATTTTACATTTATTTTTAAAAAAAATTGTAATATTGTATTTCAACAAAACTTAAAATAAACATTATGGGATTAGGAGATTTTTTTAAAAATTTATTTGGCTCGTCCAAAGTAAATATTGATTCTTTTGCTGATAAAGCAAGTGAGTTAGCAAACGATACAATTGAAAAAGCAAAAGATGCGGCCAGTCCTTTAATGGATAAAGTAGAAGAATATGCAGATATGGCAAAAGATAAAGTTGGTGCATATGCTCCAGGCATAGCCGATAAAATAGACAATGTTGTTGATACTGTAAAAGAGAAAATTTCTGAATATACCGATAAAGCTGAGGAATTTACAGCAGACACAGTGAATACTGTTAAAGACAAAGTGAATTCGTTTGCAGACACAACTGAAGAAAAAGTTGCAGATGTGAAAAGCAAAATTGAAGATTCTAATGATAAAGTTGAAGAAGCTGCAGATTAAATAAAACTTATGATTAAAAAATGAAATCACACCTTTTAAAAGTGTGATTTTTTTATAAAATAATATGAAGATGGAACCTATAGGAACTGTAACAAATTATTCTAAAGGCTTTATCAAAATTCTTTTAGACTATGCGCCAAAATTAATCGCTGCTCTACTCATTTTATTTGTTGGACTGTATGTTATTCGACTTATAAATAGATTAGTGCGAAGACTAATGCATGTTCGAGAGTTAGATGCAACATTATCTAAATTTTTAGCAGACATCTTACTTTGGGTATTAAGAGTGTTGCTATTTGTAACATTTATTTCAAAATTAGGAATAGAAACATCGTCTTTTGTTGCAATTTTAGGAGCTGCAGGTTTAGCAGTAGGATTGTCACTACAGGGTTCATTATCAAATTTTGCAGGAGGTATGCTTATTATTTTGTTTAAGCCTTTTCGGGTTGATGATATTATCGAAGCACAAGGAGTTGTGGGGACAGTTTCAGAAATTCAGATATTTGTTACTAAAGTTATTTCGGCAAACAACCAAACTATATATATCCCTAACGGAATTTTATCTAACGGAATAATTACAAACTTCTCTGTTGCAGGAATTCGACGTGCAGACTTAGTTTTTTCGTTGGCCTATGATGTCGATATTAAAAACGCTAGAGAAATTATTACAAGCGTGATGAGTAATCATTCAAAAGTTTTAAAATCGCCAGAAGCTACAGTCAATGTAAAAAATTTAACAGATAGTGTAATTCATTTGTCAATAAATCCTTGGTCAAAAAATGAAGATTTTGGTCAAGTTTGTTCTGATATTTTAGAAAATTGTAAAACTACTTTTGATAAAAAAGGAATTTCAATTCAACCTTATACTAAAGAAAGTCAGAAATAAAATTATTTGGCAAACATAAAATCTTTTAAATAATAAGGTTCAAAATAAGCAACATCTACAAACTCATTATTATTGAATTTTTGGTAAGAAAGCAAACTCATATTCTGTGAGGATGGATATATTATTTGTTCGAGAAAAATAAAATTTGACCTATTTAAAACTGTTTTAGCTTTATCTGAACTATCACCTACAAAATAGATTTTTTCTATTATTGATTCAAAACTATTTTCAGTTAACACCTCTGCCTGAACATTTCGAATTATTTTTTTATTTGCATCAAATATAGCACTGTAAACTTCCATTCGTCTAGCATCAATCATAGGAATAATTAATCCGTCAACTTCACATACTTGGTTTGCCAGAGAAGAAAGCGTATCAATCGATATCATCGGAATATTTAATGCAAAACATAATCCTTTAACAGCCGAAACACCAATTCGTAAACCAGTATAAGATCCTGGACCAGAACTAACTGCAATAGCTTTTAAGTCTGAAAATAGAATGCCAGATTCAGTAATAATCTCTGAGATAAAAACATGTAATCTCTCGGCATGAGAATAACCAATATCTGCAATTTCTTTGCAAATAACTGTACTGCCTTCTAAAGCTAACGAGACAGAGCAGTTTTTTGTAGCAGTTTCAATATTTAGAATATAACTCATATAAAATTGTAGCAGCAATTATTATTTTTTAATTATCTGATGCAAACCATTCGGCAAATGAACTTTCGGTTTCCTGCAATTTTAAAGAATGAAGCTGAATCTCTTTAGGTAATCGATTTTTTATTTTGTAAGCAAAATCTACTACCATATTTTCGCTTGTAGGTTGATAGTCAACTAATATAACATGATGTCCTCGTTGCGAAAGTTCGTTTGCAAGTTCAACGTGTGGTGTATTTTTATTAAATACAGTTGCATGGTCAAAGTTATCTACAATTTCTTCTTTAACAATTTTTTTCAAATCTGTAAAATCAATCACCATTCCAAATTTTACATTAGAATTATCTGAAATCGGAGTTCCAATCACGGTTACAGATAATTTATAACTATGTCCGTGAACATTTTTGCACTTTCCGTCGTAACCATAAAGCGCATGTCCTGTTTCAAAACTGAATTGTTTAGTAATTCTGATTTTGCTCATAGATTTTATAATTTTTGCAAAGATATTTTAATAAAATTTTACTTTTAGTATTCTTTTCATAATTTGTTACTATGATTTGAAAATAAGAGGAAATTTATTTTTTAAACTCTTTTAAAGCATTTTTAGTAAACTCTGATAAAACTAATTTTCCCGAAATAGTTGCACGATCTTTTAATAGTTGATCCCAATTTTCGGTATTTTTCCAAATAATTTTTTTCATTTCTAATAACGCTTCTGGATTGTATGAAGATAACGTATTTACAAATTCGTGTATCTTTAAATCCAATTCTTCATATGTTTCGCAAACAACATCATAAAGTCCTTTTTCTAGAGCCCAGTAGGACGTTTTCCATTGTAAAGGTGCTAATGCCATGCTCGAAAAAGCTGTTGCTCCTATCTTTCTAGATACTGCCGGTTCTATAACAAAAGGTCCAATTCCTATTGCAACTTCAGATAATTTAATCGAACTGCCAGAGAATGCAATCGAATAATCACAAGCAGAAATTAATCCTACACCTCCACCGACTGCTTTACCCTGAACTTTTCCAACAATAATTTTAGAACATTTTCGCATTGCATTTATCACATTTGCAAATCCTTCAAAAAAAGTTGCCCCCGCCTCAAAATCATTAATTGAAAGTAATTCTTCAAAGGATGCACCACCACAAAAAGCACCAGTCCCTTGGCTTTGTAATACAATAATATTTATATCATCATTTGAACTTAAAGTGTCTAACTCTGTAACTAATTTTTGCAACAAAACGCTTGGAAAAGAATTGCCTGCAGGATGTGAAAAAGTTATAGTAGCTATATTTTTATTTATATCTGTTGAAATAAATCCAGTGTTTGTAGTGTTTGTCATATAAAATAATATTTAACAAATTTAATTAAAATAGTGAATTAATGATAGTTATTATATTCATCAAATAAATTATTAAACTTGAATTGAATAAAAAATCCTAACTGTAGTACAATTAGGATTTAAAAATGATTTTTAATCTATTATTTATTTAATTTTTTCTTAACCATTACCTCTTGGAAAGCTTCGATTATATCTAACTGTTCAATTTCGTTATAGTTTTTAATTTGAATACCACAATCATAACCTTTTGTCACATCTTTTACATCATCTTTGAAACGTTTCAAAGCTGTCAATTCTCCTGTAAAAACTACAACTCCTTCTCGGATTATTCTTATTTTAGAATTTCTAAATATCTTACCATCAGTTACCATACAACCAGCAATTGTACCAACTTTTGATATTTTAAATGTTTCTCTAATTTCAGCAGTACCCGTAATTTCTTCTTTCATTTCAGGCGATAACATACCTTCCATTGCATCTTTCAAGTCGTTAATTGCATCATAAATAATAGAATAATTTCTGATATCTATTTCTTCTTTAACTGCAAGTTGTCTAGCATTTCCGGCAGGTCTTACATTAAACCCAATAATAATTGCATCAGATGCTGAGGCCAACATTACATCAGTTTCTGTAATTGCTCCAACACCTTTGTGAATAATATTTATCTGGATTTCTTCTGTAGAAAGTTTAGTAAACTCGCTTGATAGTGCTTCTACTGAACCATCCACATCTCCTTTTAATATAATATTTAATTCTTTAAATTGTCCTAAAGCAATTCGACGACCAATTTCTGCTAAAGTAATATGGCGTTGCGTTCTTACAGATTGCTCACGCATTAATTGTGTTCTTTTCGCTGCAATTTGTTTTGCTTCTCTTTCATCCTCAAATACGTTAAACTTATCTCCCGCAGTTGATGCTCCGTCTAAACCTAATATCGAAATAGGTGTTGATGGACCAGCTTCAAGCACAATATTTCCACGTTCGTCATGCATTGCTTTTACTTTACCATGATTTTTACCCGCTAATACATAGTCACCAATTTTTAAAGTTCCAGATTGTACTAATATTGTGGAAATATAACCTCGCCCTTTATCGAGTTGAGCTTCGACCACTGTACCAACAGCAGGTTTATTTGGATTTGCTTTTAAGTCTAAAATTTCTGCTTCTAATAAAACCTTTTCAAGCAACTCTTTAACTCCAAGCCCAGATTTTGCTGAAATATCATGAGATTGATATTTTCCACCCCAATCTTCAACAAGTAAATTCATTGAAGCTAATTTTTCTTTAATTTTTTCAGGATTTGCACCTTGCTTATCAATTTTATTTATAGCAAATATCATAGGTACGTTTGCTGCTTGTGCATGACTTATTGCCTCTTTTGTTTGAGGCATGATGTCATCATCTGCTGCAATAACAATAATAGCAATATCAGTTACTTGCGCTCCACGAGCTCTCATTGCAGTAAACGCTTCGTGTCCTGGTGTATCTAAAAAAGTAATTTTTTGACCTCCATCTAACATCACTCCATACGCTCCGATGTGTTGTGTAATTCCACCAGATTCTCCAGCAATTACATTTTCTTTACGAATATTATCAAGTAACGAAGTTTTACCATGATCTACGTGACCCATAACAGTTACTATTGGAGCTCTATTAATTAAGTCTTCTTCTCTGTCGGCTACTATTTCAATAGCATCTTCTATATCTGAAGTTATGAACTCAACTTCATATCCAAACTCGTCTGCAACAATTGTCAATGTTTCAGCATCTAATCGCTGATTCATAGTAACCATTATCCCGAGCGACATACAAGTTCCAATTACTTTTGTTATTGGCACATCCATCATTGTAGCAACCTCACCAACAGTTACAAACTCGGTAACTTTTATTGTTTTGCTTCCTTCGTCAATGGCTTTTTGCTCCTCATCAGATCTTTGACGGTGCGTATCTCTCTTATCTCTTCTATATTTTGCGGCTTTAGATTTTGATCCTTTACCTTGTAATCTTTCAAGAGTTTCCTTAATTTGATTTTTTACATCTTCTTCAGTTGGCTCAACTTTTTGAACTATTGCTGGTCGTGCTCCTTTATTGTATCCACCACCAGTCCCAGGTTTGTTTGGACCAAATTTATTTGCACCTTGACCTCCTTGTCCAGCAGTTTTGATTCCTGTAGCGTTTCCGCCAGCAGTTCCAGGACGAACTTCGCCTGGTTTTGGCGGAATTCGTTTGCGTTTATTTTTGTTTGGGTCTACTTTATTTGCACTATTTATTTTAGGTGCAGTTGTTTTTTTAGGTTTATTAAATTGTGCTAAATCTATTACTTGTCCAGTTAATGTAGCTCCGGATAGTTTTTGATATTGCGTAGTAAAAGTTTCATCTATTGGTTGTTCAACCTCTGTTTGTATTTGGTTTTCGATTGGCTTTTCTACAACTTTTTCTGCTGGTTTTTCAGCAATTTTTTTATCTGTATTTTTTTTATCTAACGATTGAGGTTTTATAGGTTGAGAAACTTTTTTTATTAGTTTTTCCTCAACAGGTGCATCTTCTTTTGGTTTTGCTTCAATCGGTTTTTCAGAAATTATGGGAGAAGGAGTCGTAGGTTTTGGACTTAAATCAATTGTTCCTACTTGTTTAGGTCCAGTTACAACTGCTTTTGCTTTAATAACTTCAAGGCGTTGTTTTTCTTCATCAGTTTTTCGCTTCTCTTCAACTTCTTTTTCACGATCTAATCGAAGAGCTTCTTTTTCTTTTCTGATTTCTTCACTTACTCCTTTGGATGCTTCTTTTTTTCCTTTATCACCAGCAAACTGACTTTGTAGAATATCAAATTCTTTATCAGAAATTTTTGCATTGGGATTTGACTCAACCGAAATTCCTTTTTCTTTGAGATAATCTACAGCTCTTTCTAACGAGATATTTAATTCTCTTAAAACTTTGTTTATTCTAATAACTCTTTCTTCAGACATAAAATCTTTTTATATAACCTTTATATTATTTTGATAATTTGAAAAAAAATTAGTCCTCAAACTCTTCTTTCAAAATATTCATTACTTCTTGTATCGTTTCTTCTTCCAAATCAGTTCTTCGAGCTAAATCTGTAACATCTTGTTTCAAAATACTTCTTGCTGTATCCAGACCTATTTTTGCAAATTCTGCAATTACCCATTCTTCAATAACATCAGAAAATTCTGTTAGTTCTACATCATCTTCTTCAACCGGACTTCCCTCACGAATAACATCTAATTCATATCCTGAAAGTTGTCCTGCTAGTTTTATATTTTGTCCACCACGTCCAATGGCTTTTGATACTTCCTCTAGTTTCAAGAATACTTCTGCTCGTTTATTTTCTTCATCTATTTTTACAGATGAGACTTTTGCAGGGCTTAAAGCTCTAGTGATAAGCAAAGACGGATTTGTTGTAAAATTAATAACATCTATATTTTCATTTCCTAGCTCGCGAACAATACCGTGAATTCTTGAACCTTTCATACCCACGCAAGCACCTACAGGATCGATTCTGTCGTCATATGAATCTACCGCTACTTTTGCTTTTTCACCTGGTATTCTTACAACTTTTTTAATCATTATCAAACCATCAAAAACTTCTGGTATCTCTTGTTCAAATAATTTTTCCAAGAATTTTTCAGATGTTCTTGACATAATAATTTGAGGTTTATTTCCTTTTAACTCTACAGATTCTATAATACCTTTTACATTATCTCCTTTTCTAAAAAAATCGGAAGGAATTTGTTTTTCTTTTGGTAATATTATTTCATTTCCATCATCATCAACTAAGATTACAACTCTAGGCCTAACGTGATGGACTTCTGCTGTATAAATTTCGCCAATAATATCTTTAAATTGTTTGTATAAAGTAGTGTTATCGTGTTCGTGAATTTTAGAAATTAAGTTTTGACGTAATGCTAAAATAGCTCTTCGTCCAAGATCTATTAGTTTTACTTCTTCTGACACTTCTTCGCCTATTTCAAAATCGGCTTCAATTTTTCGAGCATCAGTTAAAGTAATTTCAAGGTGATCTAAATCTAAATCATCATCAGCAACAATAACGCGTCTCTGCCATATTTCCATATCACCTTTATCAGGATTTATGATAATATCAAAGTTGTCGTCAGATCCATATTTTTTTTTCAAAGCATTTCTAAAAACGTCTTCTAAAATCGCCATAAGCGTTACTCTATCAATAAGTTTATCATCTTTAAACTCAGAGAATGAGTCGATTAATGCAATATTCTCCATTATATTATAATTAATTAAAATTTACTGTAACTACTGCTTGTTTAATTTCAGAATAAGGAATTTCGAGTTTTTTTTGAACAGTTTCCTTTCCTTTCCCTAATTTTTTTGGCTCTCTAGCCGACCATGATAACATTATAAAATCTTCATCTGCATGTATCAATTTTGCTTCAATAGTTTCTTTATCGGTTTTTACAATTAATGTTCTCCCAATATTGTTGATGTATTGTCTAACAAATTTTAAAGGCGAACCAACACCAACAGAAGCTACTTCTAAAGCAAAATCATGCTCTTCTCTATCTAAATTTGGTTCAATTGCTCTACTAATATCAATACAGTCTTGTAGTGCAACACCATTATCTCCATCTAAAGTTACGCTAATTTTGTAACTATCTGATATTGATAAATCTATTAAAAAAACTTCTGGTTTTTCTTGCAAAGCATTTTCTAAAAGCTCGGCAACTTGTTCTTTAAATGTCATAATCTTTATAAAAAGAGGCACGCAGTGCGTGCCTCATTATTCACAAAATTCAAATAATTATGCAAATATAGATATATTTTTTAAATTAAAAAAATCATAGTCTTTGATATTTTTTATTACCTTTATAATGAGTAACAATTTGATTAGTAAATAATATACACACTTTATGAAAAAAATTTTAATACCAACTGACTTTTCTGATCATGCAGAATATGCTCTTAAAGTAGCAGCTCAAATTGCTAGAAAAAATAATGGGGAAATTGTATTGCTCCATATGCTTGAATTGCCTCATGAAGGCAGTGATGCTTTAGGTAGCGGAAGCGATATACCAGAAATTATGTTTTTTAAAAATGCAGCTATAAAACGTTTAGAAGACTTGATGGATGAAGATTATTTAGAAGGAATAAAAGTTTCTGAAGTTGTACAATTTGAATTAGCTTTTGATGGTATATTAAATATTAGCAAAAAAAACAATGTAGATTTAATTGTGATGGGTTCTCACGGCGCAAGCGGTTTTAAAGAAATGTTTATTGGCTCTAATGCCGAGAAAGTAGTAAGAAATTCAGATATTCCTGTTTTAATAATAAAGAAAGAAGATGACAATTTTATGGTTAATGACTTTGTTTTTGCTTCAGATTTTAGTGATGAGATTAAAAAACCATTCGAAAAAGTGGTTGAATTTGCAACTAAATTTGATGCAAATTTACATTTAGTGATGATAAATACCCCAAATAACTTCAGATCTACTTCTAAATCAGAAGAAATTATGAAAAACTTTATGTCAACTTTTAACGTTGAAAAAATAAAAATGCATATTTACAACGATTCAAATGTTGAAAAAGGGATTTTAAATTTTGCTAAAAGTATTCATGCAGATTTAATAGGGGTTTGCACACATGGTCGCAAAGGACTTTCACATTTTTTTAATGGAAGCATTAGCGAGGATTTAGTAAACCATGCTAAAAGACCTGTTGTAACATTTAAAATTTAATAAAATCATAAGTCTATAAATTAAAAAAACCTACAAATCGTATTGATTTGTAGGTTTTTTGTTGGTCTACTAGGACTCGAACCTAGAAAGACTGCACCAAAAACAGTTGTGTTACCATTACACCATAGACCATTAAATATTTAACAGGGTGCAAATTTAGTACATATTTTAATTTAAGCAAATATTTGGGTGTTTTTTATTTAAAAAGATTTGTGAATTCAAATTAAAATGAAGCTATAAAATCTATTAAAATTGTTTTTTAGAAAATTTTGTTAAGCAACGTGCCAATATCCAAAAAAACAGTTTCTTTGTATTCAAATTATTTATCATTCCTCTTTATGAAACCATTTAACTTTAACAAGTGGAACACAATTATTGGTTGGTTAGCATTTGGTATTGCATTACTTACTTATTCACTTACAGTTGAGCCTACTCTAAGTTTTTGGGATTGTGGTGAGTATATCGCTACTGCTGCAAAACTAGAAGTTGGACATCCACCTGGAGCACCTTTGTTTCAAATGCTGGGTGCTTTTTTTGCATTATTTGCTAATAATAAAGAACATATTGCTGTAATGGTCAATATGATGTCGGTTTTTTCTAGTGCGTTTACAATTCTGTTTTTGTTTTGGTCATCTACCTTAATTTTAAGAAAATTAATTTCATCTTACTCAGAAATTAATAGAGATAACAGTATTGTAATATTAGGAAGCTCGTTTGTAGGAGCCTTGGCTTATGCCTATTCAGACAGTTTTTGGTTTAATGCAGTTGAAGCCGAAGTTTATGCGATGGCAACTTTGTTAATTGCATTGCTTTTTTGGTTAGGATTGCGCTGGGAACAAGACATGCACGAACCTCGAGGTAACAGATGGTTAATTCTTATCAGTTTGGTGGTAGGATTATCATTTGGCGTTCACTTTATGGCTTTGTTGACTATTCCATCAATTGGGTTTTTATATTTCTTTAAAAATTATAAAAAAGTTACCGTTAAGAATTTCATATTAGCAAATATAATTATCGTAGCTGTTTTATTATTTATTTTCAAGTTGCTTCTTCCATACACACTCGCGTTTTTTGGCAAAATGGAACTTTTTATGATAAATGATTTTGGCTTACCCTTTGACTCTGGAAGTATTATTGCACTACTTATTATTATTGCAACATTTTATTTTGGATTAAAATATACTAAAGATAAAAATCATCCCCTTTTAAATACTATTTTACTTTGTATTCTTTTTGTATTAATAGGCTTTTCTACCTGGATGATGTTGCCCATAAGAGCAAATGCTAATACACCAATTAATGAAAACAAACCATCTGATGCTACCGAAGTTTTAGCTTATTATAATAGAGAACAATATGGTGTAAATCCGCTTTTTTACGGACCTCAATATACTGACGAATTTGTTGGATTAGACCCT
>JANXVF010000045.1 GCA_025351785.1 Flavobacterium sp. | reverse complement strand
AAAAACAAAAATTTATTTAAAATCTAATTCTATTACTTTACTAGAAAATAAAAGATTTTAAAAAAATGATGCTATAAGTGTTGTAACAATTGTTACAGCGATAACAACAACTTTTACAATAAGGTTTACCATAACTATAATTTTAGAGTGATTGCTAATTTTATGTAAACTAATAAAAAATTAAATTTATAAAATTGTAAAAATGGAAAGTAGTTATTTTCTTTTTTCAGGTGATAATATTAAAACATCAAATTGTTTTATGCAATCAATCATTTGTTTGGATAACTCAATTTTTGGCTCTTTTTTTAATTGTTGATTGTAAAGTCTTGCTTGAAATGGACGTAAATCTAAGATAATCCATTCATTTTCTTTAAATAAATCTAACAACTCAATAGGATAATCGCCAGTACTTAGCAAATCAGTCATTACATTTTTATCTAACTCAAATCGATAACATAACTGAATGTGTATTGACTTTTGGTTTTTAACTTCGGTAAATTGATTGATGAAATCTCCCAAATCTAAAATTCCAAGTGGCGATAATCCTTTTGAAATGTGGTTGCTTCCCAATTTAAAAAATGCTTTTGGTTCAACCTTTTTTGTATTTACATAATGTGTGTAATAATTATAAAAATTGGTTTTCATTAATTTTGATCTTACTGTGTTGTTTTGATAATATCTTCCTGCAGAGTAATCTGTATAGATTGCAATTGATTCTAGCATTTCTTTTTTTATATTTTGAGCTAGTTTATTTTTTGATAAATCAAATAATTTTGAAAATGCTAAATCTCCATCTGGTTTGCCTGCATCTTGAAGCAATGTAGGATTTTCTAATTTGGTTTTAGCATCATAACCATTATAAATATCGTCCATAACAAATTGAAATCCACCAAAATAATGTTGGTCTAAACCCCAAATTTCAAAGCCATTATCTCTAGATGTTTGCAACATTTCAAAATCGGCTGGTGAACTAAAAAACGGAATAACATCATTATTTTTCCCATACTTAGCTGTGAAATCGGTTATGTTTTTTGTGAAATTTTTACTTTCCAGAAAAGATTTCAATTTTCGTACCGATGTTGGACTAATTTCGGTAGCCCAAACTTTGTAATTGGCTTCTTTTAAATGTGGAAATAAGCTTTGTGTAAATTTAGATACTAGGCTAGAATTGTGATATTCGCCCAACATAAAATTTTGATTGGCTTTCATTTCTGCTTTTAAAAATTCAAAACCATCACCAGACAATTGATATGTAATTGTATCTAATTTGAATGATTTGGCTGTTTTTATTAATTCAGATTTTGTAATTTCTTGAGCGTAAGTTGCTGAAATTGCGAATAGAAACAGTATAATTTTTTTCAAGACAATTTGTATAAATATTTATGTAAAAATAAATTTTATATACTTTGTGAAATTGTAAAAATGTAATCTTAAACAAATAACCAACTCACTTCTCCATTTTCTTGAGATGAAATGTTTTTGAAGAAATTTTTAGGTGTCAATCCAGTCAATGATTTAAAATCTTTTATCAAATGTGATTGATCATAAAAAAGCGAATCATAACTCAATGTTGTCAAATTATCTTTTGTAGTTTTTGTAATATTATTTTTTAAAGTATTTCTAAACCGTTGAATCTTTTTAAAGTCTGAAGGAGATTTGCACAAGTTGGTTTCAAAATGTTTGGTAAGATTTTGACGTGAAGTGTTGTATCTTTTAGCTAATTCAGTAATTGTGAATTCTTCTTTTAAATCAGTAAGTACATTTTCTAAAAACGGATGTTCAAATCCTTTTAATTTTGACAACCAATAGTTCTCAATTAAATCAATTTTATAATCAATGTCTTTTTCATTTAAAATTGTGATAAATGTTTCTTTATAATCTTCAAAAGGAATAAAGCTTGCAAAAAAATTATTTGTGTAATGACATAATGTTTTGTATAAAAAAGCATTTAATCCGAGTGGTTTAAAATAAAAAGTGATTTCATTAATAGTTCCTTCATAAGAAAGTTTGATAGGTTTTTTGTAATGACAGATCAAGTCAGATGAAAAGGAATTTTCTGCTTTTTCTTTTATAATTCCTCTGTTTTCAGAATAAATTATTTCTGCATTTTCAATAATTGAGATGATACTAAAGTTGTTAGGAAAAGTAAAGTATTCAACAATTGTATCTGATTTTTTATTGGTCAAGAAATAATATCCTTCAATGTATTTTTGAAGAATTTTCGATTTTGGCTTAAAGAATTTGATTTCCAATTGTTTAATACAATTTTAATTTCGATTTATTGTTCAAAACTTTGAAGCGTAACCAAATTAGAATAAGTTCCATTCAATGCCAATAATTCAGCATGAGTTCCTTGTTCGACAATTTCACCCTTTTTCATAACCACAATTTTATCGGCTTTTTGAATGGTCGAAAGTCGGTGTGCAATTACAATTGAAGTTCGGTTTTGCATCATATTTTCTAATGCAACTTGAACCAGTTTCTCGCTTTCGGTATCCAAAGCCGATGTTGCTTCATCTAAAATCATTATCGGTGGATTTTTCAATACAGCTCTTGCAATAGAAAGACGTTGTTTTTGTCCGCCAGATAATTTTCCGCCAGCATCACCAATATTGGTGTCAATTCCGTTGGGTAAATCTTTAACGAATTCATAAGCATTAGCGACTTTTAAAGCATCGATAATTTCGTCATCAGTTGCATTGATTTTTCCAATTAGAAGATTATTTTTGATGGTATCGTTGAATAAAATAGAATCTTGAGTAACCAATCCCATTAAATGGCGTAACGAATTCATAGTCATGTCTTTAATGTTGATGTCGTCAATTTTCACACTTCCTTCCTGAACGTCATAAAAACGCGTTAACAAATTTGCAATGGTACTTTTTCCGCTACCAGATTGACCAACAAGCGCAATTGTTTTTCCTTTTGGAACTTCAAGCGAAAAATTCTTTAAAACATTCTCCTCTTCGTATCTAAAATTGATGTTTTCGATGGTAATATTTTTTTCAAATGATTCTTTAACAATTGCATCTGGTTTATCGGTTATACTATTTTCCACCTCTAATACTTCAAAAACACGTTGCGCTGCAGCAATTCCACTTCTAACGCCATAAGACGCTTTAGATATTGATTTTGCTGGTGTTAAAATGTTGTAAGCCAATCCCATGTAAGCTAAAAATTTAGCACCATCTAACAAAGGTTGTCCATTGGAGAGTTTTTCTACCAAAACCATGTTTCCGCCATACCAAAGTAAAATAGAAATTACAATAATTCCCATAAACTCACTCATTGGTGATGCTAAATTATTTTTTCTACCGATGCTATTTGATAAATTTAATAATCTTGTTACCGAATCATTAAATCTTCTTTTGAAAGTAGATTCTGCATTATAACTTTTTACAACTTTCAATCCTGTTAATGATTCTTCCACAATTGATATTAAAAATCCACCTTCTTGTTGAATTCGTTCTGATTTAGATTTTAATGATTTTCCAATTTTTGATATTATGTAACCCGAAATAGGAATAAAAATAAAAACAAAAAGCGTTAACTTAACACTGATAACAAACATTGCTATGATGGTAAACAAGATTGTCATTGGTTCTTTTACAATTAATTCTAAAATAGAAAAAAATGAATTTTGAATTTCTCCAATATCACCCAACATTCTCGCCATGATATCACCTTTTCTTTTCTCAGAATAATACGAAACTGGTAAATCTATTATTTTGTTATACATTGAATTTCTCAAATCTTTTAAAACACCATTTTTTAAAAGCATTAAATGATTTTGAGCTAAATAATTGAACAAATTTTTGAATAAAAAAGTGGTAATTACTAATGCTACAACCAAAATCAGTGCATATTGTGGACCATTTTTATCGGTTAATTTTGTTACATAAAAATACAGATAATCATTTCCATAATTCCCAATATCCATAATTCCTTTGTAAACTGGTTCAACAGTAATTCGTTCGGCTTTATTAAACAAAACTTTCATCATCGGAATCAATGAAATAAAAGAAAGCGTGCTAAAAAATGCGTAAAGAATATTGTAAAAAACGTTCCAAATAACATTTGTCTTGTATGGTTTTACAAAAGGAATTATTTTTTTTAAATTTTCGTCCATTAGTTCAATTGCATTGCAGCAATAATATTTTTGATTTTATCGTCTAATTGTTTTTCAACCTCTTTGGCATTTTCAACTTTATCTAAAGGTGCATTCACGCTAAAGTAGAACTTGATTTTTGGTTCTGTTCCACTTGGTCTTGCACAAATTTTAGAACCATCTTCAAGATAATAGATCAACACATTCGATTTTGGAATTGAAATCGATTCAATTTCTCCACTAAACATATTTTTTGATGTTGAATTTTCATAATCTTCAATACAAACCACACGCTGACCATTAATTTTATTCATCGGATTTTCGCGTAAATCAATCATCATTTGATTAATTTCTTGCATTCCAGAAATTCCTTTTTTAGTTAATGAAATTAAATGTTCTTTGTGAAATCCAAAATCAACATATAAATTTAATAATTCTTTATATAATGAACTTCCCGATGCTTTTGCTTGAGCTGCAATTTCACAAACTAATAAACAAGCTCCAACAGCATCTTTATCACGAACGGCATCACCAACCATAAATCCGAAACTTTCTTCGCCGCCGCCGATGAATTTCAATTCTGGAAAATCTTTGATAAATTTGGCAATCCATTTAAAACCAGTCAAACCCACTTTGCATTCTACATTATACGCAGATGCTAATTCTAACATCATTGGAGTTGAAACTATGGTTGAACCAATAAATTCTTTGCCAGTAATTTTTCCAGCTCTTTTCCATTGTTCTAATAGAAAAGCGGTCATTATAACCATAGTTTGATTTCCGTTTAATAAAACTATAGTGCCATCAGTATCTCGAACAGCAACACCAAGTCTATCAGAATCTGGATCGGTACCAATTACAATATCACCACCAATTTTATTAGCTAAATCTGTAGCCATTGAAAGCGCTTCTGGTTCTTCTGGATTTGGAGATTTCACCGTTGGAAAATCACCGTTTGGAATTTCTTGTTCAGGAACAATATTCAAATCAGTATATCCAGCTTTCGCCAAAACTGCAGGAATTGCTTTGATAGAAGTTCCGTGAAGCGAAGTGTAAACTATTTTTAAATTTTCTTTTGCAACTTTTGATGTATTGAAACTTGCATTTTCTACGGTAGATTTTGCGAAGGCTTCATCAACAGCAACATCAATATATTCAATTAGATTTTCGTTGGCTTCAAATTTTATTTCACTATAATTTAATGCTTCAATTCCTTGAATAATTTCATCATCTTGTGGTGGTACTAACTGTCCGCCATCTTGCCAATATACTTTATATCCGTTATATTCAGGAGGATTATGAGAAGCTGTTAAAACAATTCCTGCATGACAATTCAAATGTTTTAAAGCAAAAGATAATTCTGGTGTTGGACGCATATCAGAAAATAAATATACATGAATTCCATTAGCCGAAAAAACATCAGCAACCACTTTTGCTAAAGTATCGCTGTTGTGACGACAATCATAAGCTATTACTACTTTAAGTTGTTCATTAGGAAATGATTTTTTCATGTAATCGGATAATCCTTGCGTGTTTTTTCCTAACGTATATTTGTTGATTCTATTGGTTCCAACACCCATAACACCTCGCATTCCACCAGTTCCAAATTCTAAATTTTTATAGAAACTTTCTTCCAATTCTTTCACTGATGACGACAGCATTGATTTGATGGTTTCATGAGTTTCATTATCAAATGTTGGTGTCAACCATTCGTTTACTTTGTTTAAAATGTTTTGTTCGATGTGCATAATCTTAATTTTTATAACCTATTTTGGTTCTTTCTGTAATTACTTCGTTGTTGTCTTTTTCAACTAAATAATTCAAAACATTATATATTTCAGGAAATTGTCCTTCTATTTCGTTTATTCTATTTTGTAAATCAGTATAATTTAATGCAAATTGTCTTATTGTAACAAAAGTTCTTATTATTGAGATGTTTATTTCGATTGCTTTTGGACTTTTTAATACACTTGAAAGCATCGCTACACCTTGTTCTGTAAAGGCAAAAGGTGATGAACCTCCCAAATAACTTTTAGATGGTATCACATTTTGTGATACCAGTTGATTGATTTCATTGTCATTTAATATGAACATAAAATCATTTGGAAATCTTGAAATGTTTCTTTTGACAGCTTGCTTCAAAATACGATTTTCAATTTCATAAAGTGAGGCTAAATCATAATCTAACATTACTTTAAAACCTCTAATTTCATGTATTTTATTTTGTATTACTTCTATTTCCATGTGCTTGTATTTTTGTAGTTGGCTTGTATGATTTTGGATTTTTTTAATCTATAAATTGACTTCTGTGGCAATTTTATAACGCTCTTCATTGTTTTTTGTGCGAAGAATTATTTCACCTAAAAATCCTGCAAGAAACAACTGTGAACCTATAATCATTGCTGTTAAAGCAATGTAAAACAATGGATTTTGTGCTACTAAAATGGTTTGTTTGTGCAACGCAAATAATTTGAATAACTTAAGTCCAATAATAAAAAAAGTTGAAATAAATCCGATAAGGAACATGATTACACCCAACAATCCAAATAGATGCATAGGTCTTTTTCCGTAACGTGAAATAAACCAAATGGTAATTAAATCAAGAAATCCATTGATGAAACGGTTCATTCCAAATTTAGATTCACCATATTTTCGAGCTTGATGTTGCACTATTTTTTCACCAATTTTTCCAAATCCAGCATTTTTTGCTAGAACTGGAATGTATCGGTGCATTTCACCAGAAACTTCAATGTTTTTGATAACAACATTTTTGTAAGCTTTTAATCCACAATTAAAATCATTCAAATAAACTCCTGACGTTTTTCGAGCTGCCCAATTGAACAATTTAGAAGGTAAATTCTTTGTAACGGCATTATCATAACGTTTCTTTTTCCAACCCGAAACTAAATCAAATTTCTCGTCGGTAATCATTTTGAACAAACCTGGAATTTCGTCAGGGCTATCCTGTAAATCGGCATCCATTGTGATAATAACATCACCTTGAGCTTTGGCAAAACCTGCATGTAGCGCTTGTGACTTTCCAAAATTCCTTAAAAATTTGATGCCTTTTACATTGAGATTTTCTTTTGATAAATTTTCAATTACGTTCCAAGATTCATCGGTACTTCCATCGTCTATAAAGATAACTTCATACGAATAATTGTTGGCAATCATGACTTTTTGAATCCAAGAATGTAATTCAGGTAACGATTCTTGTTCGTTTAATAATGGAATTATTATGGATAAGTTCATTAATTTAAAAACTTTGATTCGCTTCTTTTTTTACAATGGCACCAATAATTAAAGAATATATTAATCCAATGAAGGCAAACATCACAATTGTTAATGGAACTGAAAACAAAGGTTTTGAGAATTTCTTTATCATTGATAGACTTACATCAACTTGTTCAGGTGTGATTTTTGGATTTTCTAACATTACAGACCTCATTTTTCGATAAATATCTTCCATATACTCTGGAATAAAGTAATTAAAAATGGCTGAGAATAGTGCAAATGATAATCCTGCAACAACACATATTGAAACACCAATTTTAAGACATTCACCTAAAGAAATAAATCCTGAATTTAATTTAATTTTATAGTTGTTACATCCTAAATAAATAAACGACAATGGAAAAATTAAATAATTTAAAACACTTATTATTATACCATAAGATTTATTTGTTTGAGGATCAATTTTCATTGTATATCCTACGACCATCTCTAAAATCATTAAAACGCCAAAAAGTAATCCAAATTGAAAACTTGATTTTGATGCTGAAGTTTTTTGTTCCATAGTATTCATTATTATTAATGTTACAAATATAACAATTCTGTAGAGATTGCGTTAGTAAATTATTTTATCAAATTTTAATAAAAAAACAAGATTTTTATTTGAACACAAAAAAATAATTGTATTTTTGCAGACTTAAATAAAAATAATAACTAAAAGTTGTAGCCAGTTGATACCTTTTGTAATGAAAGCTTCACAACAAACTATTTCATAACAAATAAAAGATTTACACAATGAAACAAGGAATTCACCCAGAAAATTACAGATTAGTTGCTTTTAAAGACATGTCAAACGAAGATGTTTTTATTACTAAATCTACAGTTGAAACTAAAGAAACTATTACATACGAAGGTGTTGAATATCCAGTTTACAAAATGGAAATTTCTAGAACGTCTCATCCATTTTACACAGGAAAATCTAAACTTATTGATACAGCAGGGCGTATTGATAAATTTAAAACAAAATATGCTAAGCACGGTAAATAATAATTTTAAGTGTTAAAATCTTATTACAACCTTCCAATTTTTGGGAGGTTTTTTTATGAAATAAACTTTGTAACTTTGAGCACTAAATGTATTGACAAGTTGCGACTTGTCCTTTCAATAAATAAAAATGAACTACATACTTTTTGACGGAACCGTTCGTACAGCACTTTTACCATTCACTTTTACAAGACCAGTTGCCGAAATCCGCATTGGAATTTTGACCATCCGTGAAAAATGGGAAAACTATTTAAGTTCTACAATCACAACACTTACCGAGGAATATCTTTCTGAAAAATTTCCAATGGTCGAAATGGAGGAAAATGTAATGATTAATGCTTCGTTTTTACCAAATCCTATTTTATCAGAAATGGTAAAAAATCTAGAAACTAATCAAGCCATTTTTAAAGACGATGAGGTAATTGCTTTTTTTACAAACGATTCGCAAGAAGAAGTAGATTTTGATTCGTATCAAATTATAGAATTCAATGAAGATTGCCTAACCGTTGAAAACACTTGGGATATTTTTGCTAAAAATGATGCTGCATTGAGAGAAGATTTCGATTTGATAACAGAAGGAAGAATTTCACAGCCAATTCCAAATTCAGTTAATGTACTTTCACCAGAAAATATTTTTATTGAAGAAGGAGCAAAGTTAGATTTTGTGACTTTAAATGCGTCAACTGGACCGATTTATATAGGTAAAAACGCCGAAATAATGGAGGGTTCTGTAATTCGTGGACCTTTTGCCTTATGTGAATCAGGTAGAGTTAAATTGGCTTCTAAAGTTTATGGCGCAACAACTGTTGGTCCACATTCTGTTATTGGTGGCGAAGTTAGTAATTCGGTTTTATTTGGATATTCCAATAAAGGTCATGACGGATTTTTAGGAAATTCGGTTCTTGGTGAATGGTGTAATATTGGAGCCGATAGTAATAATTCTAATCTTAAAAACAACTATGAAGAAGTGAAATTATGGAGTTATGAAACCGAAAATTTTACCAAAACTGGTTTACAATTTTGTGGATTAATGATGGGTGATCATAGTAAATGCGGAATTAACACAATGTTTAATACAGGAACTGTTGTTGGAGTTTCTACAAATATTTTTGGCTCAGGTTTTCCTAGAAATTTTGTGCCAAGTTTTTCTTGGGGTGGAAGTTCAGGATTTTCAACTTATATAACTAGTAAAGCTTTTCAAACTGCAAAGATTGTGATGGCAAGAAGAAATATAGAATTTACTGAAGAATATGCTAAAATTTTAGAGCACGTTTTTGAAGAAACTAAGAAGTTTAGAAAGGAATAAATTTAATACAATTATAAAAATATCCGATAATTTACATAGTACACTATGTAAATTATCGGATATTTTATATTATACTATATGTAAATTATCAGATAATATATAAAAATAATTTAAAATTATCAGATATATTATAGTTTTTTATATCTTTGTAGTATGGTGCGAAGAAAAAAACAGCAAACTATTTTAAAACATTTCTCTAAAAAAGAGTTTACAATACTTATTGGTCAACGCCAAATAGGAAAGTCTA
>JANXVF010000039.1 GCA_025351785.1 Flavobacterium sp. | reverse complement strand
ACTACCAGTTTATGCTTTTGCTACTACGTATCAAGTAGAAGTATCGGTTAAAATTGGAGGCGTATGGCAACCATTCTACGGAACAGCTTGTACAGTAAGCACACCAGCAACGACTACCAAAGTTCAAGCTTCACAGTGTGGATCAAGCATCACTTCTTTAAACGATATAATTTATGCTAATCTGGTTCCATTTGCTCAAGGATACCGATTTAAAGTTACTAATGTTTTGACACTACAACAACAAGTTATCGACAGACAATTACGTGATTTTAAAATGAGTCTATTATCTGCACCAGACTTTAATGCAACTTACACGATTGAAGTAGCCGTTAAAAATACAAATGGTACTTATTTGCCATATGGATCATCGTGTAACATTACCACGCCAAGTTTCCCAACAACTAATTTACAAAATAGTCAGTGTGATTATATTGCTAGTAGTATTACAGAAGTTATTTATGCCAATATCTTAACAAATGCAACCGCTTATCGATTTAAATTAGTTAACATGAGCTCTGGATACAATCAATTTATAGAAAGAAGCACGAGAACTTTTAGTTTAAATATGTTTACAGGTTTATTGCCAGGAACAACCTACGGAGTTCAAGTAAGCGCTAAAATAAATGGAGTTTATGGTCCATACGGAAAATCATGTTCAGTTACAACTCCAGGAGGATCTTTGAAAGCTACCGATGACTCTAGTTTACCAATTACAGATAATTTTAAAGCCATAGCTTATCCAAATCCTTTTAACGATAATTTTAAATTAGAAATAAATTCATCTAGCGAAGATTTAATAACAGTAATAATTTATGATATGGTAGGAAAACAAATCGAAAATAAGAAATTATCCTTATCAGAAATTAAAACTTTAGGATTAGGGAGTAGTTATCCAGCTGGGGTTTATAATGTAGTTTTAAGTCAAGGGAATAATAATCAAACGCTTAGAATAATTAAACGTTAAAATTTTTTTCTTTAATTTTTTAATCAAACCGTTTTGAAAATATTTGAAACGGTTTTTTTTATGTATTCAAGTCATGATAAAATTTATGATGTAATGAATTAAATCTCAAAAAAATTAACGGCACAAAATATTTATAAAATGTATATTTTTATTTGAAGAATTATTATCTCATTAACATCATTACAAACTTTAAAAGGTAAATTTTATTGTTTGAGAATTGTGAAAGAGTAAATAAAAAGGTAACTTAGCTTGTATTATTAAAATAATTAAGGACAAAAACCATAAATGAAAACTCCAAAACTTACAGACAATAAAGTCACAAATAAAATTTCGGAAGTCATAAAGGAAGGCCAACAAATTGTGCCACAGCACAAACCAACTATCGAAGAACTCCAGTCTACTATCGAAAAACTCAATATGCAACTCGATCAGACTAACATGCAGTTAGATCAATTTGCGCACACCACTAGCCACGAACTTCAGGAACCTTTAAGAAAAATCGTAACTTTTTCTAGAATATTACAGCAAAATAGTACCAAACTTAAAAGTCAAGAAGTTAAAAAATACCTCGAGAAAATTGAAAGCTCGTCACATCGGCTAAGTAAACTTATGGAGGAAATGCTCAATTTTGCTAGGGTTACCAACTATGATAAATTACTTCTTAAAACAAATTTAAATGAAATTTTAAAAAGTACACTTTTTGATTTTGAATTATTAATAGAAGAAAAAAATGCTACTATTATTGTAAAAGATTTACCCGAAATAGAAGCAGTCCCATTTCAAATGAGTCAAGTTTTTTATGATATAATTCACAATTCTCTAAAATTTATTAAAGTTGATGTTGCTCCAATTGTCGAAATTAGTTCACGAAAATTAACTAAAAAAGACATGAAGCATTTTATAAATTTAGATTCAAAATTAGTTTATTATGAAATAATTTTCAAGGATAACGGTATTGGTTTTGATCAAAAATATGCTGAGCAAATTTTTACAATGTTTCAGCGACTCGGTACTGGTGGCGAATATCCAGGAACTGGTATAGGATTGGCAATTTGCAAAAAAGTAGTACACACCTATTATGGCGAAATTTTTGCCGAAGGAACCGAAGGTGTAGGAGCGACGATACACGTTTTACTTCCTGTAACACAGCCCAAAAAGCTTCCAGAAGATATTCCCACAATTCTTAAAACTTGGATATAATTGCAATAATATTAAATTATATAATCACAACACTATATTTATTATTTATCTTAAAATGCAGAAACCAATTTATTTTTTTGAAATACTTCTAACTTCCCATGTCCTAACTTCTTATCTTTACAAATTATTTTATTTATAAATACAAAATGATACAACTTCACAACAAAACTTTTGAACATTTTATTTCCAAAGAAGAATTAGAATTTACAGTGGCTAATTTAGCTCAAATAATTTCTGAAGATTTTTATGATGACATTCCTGTTTTTATCGGAGTTTTAAATGGTTCATTCCGGTTTTTGTCAGATTTGTCTAAAAACTATAAATTTCAATGCGAAATTAATTTCATTAAAGTAGCATCATATCAAGGAACAGAATCGACAAATGAAGTTAAAGAAATTATAGGTTTAAATCAAGATTTATCAGGCAGAACTGTAATAATTGTCGAAGACATTGTAGACACTGGAAATACTATAGCCGAATTAAAAAAAATGTTTAAATCTCATAATGTTAAACATTTAAAAATAGCAACTTTATTTTTTAAACCAGATGCATATAAACACAACATAAAACTTGATTATGTAGGAATTAGAATTCCAAATAAATTCATTGTAGGTTATGGTTTAGATTATGATGGATTAGGTAGAAATCTAAACGAGGTTTATCAATTAACCGAATAATTTTTTATTTAATCACAACGCACCCCAAATTTAAAATACTTACATCACTCTATACAGTAACTCAAACAATTTCAAATTAAAAAATTAAAATGATTAATATAGTTCTATTCGGAAAACCTGGAGCGGGCAAAGGCACTCAGGCTGAATTTTTAAAAGATAAATACAATTTGACACATCTCTCGACAGGAGATATTTTTAGATTTAATATCAAAAACGAAACCGATTTAGGAAAATTAGCCAAGACTTACATGGATAAAGGCGATTTAGTTCCAGATTTGGTAACTATTAAAATGTTAGAAAGTGAAGTTGACAAAAATAAAAATGCTGCAGGTTTTTTGTTTGATGGTTTTCCTAGAACACTAGCACAGGCTGATGCTTTAGATCATTTTTTGGCTTCAAAAAATGATAAAATAACAGCTACAATTGCGCTCGAGGCTGATGATGAGATTTTAATTCAACGTTTGCTCGAACGAGGAAAAACATCTGGCAGGCCTGACGATCAAGATGAAGAAAAAATAAGAAATCGCTATGAGGAGTATAACCTAAAAACTGCCCCTTTGATGCATTATTACAAAGCACAAGGCAAATATTATGAAGTTGATGGAATTGGCTCGATTGAACAAGTAACACTCAGGTTAAGTTCAATTATAAACAGTTTGTAAACGTTATGATATAAAGTAAATAAAAGGTTATATAACTTTTATATAACTTTTGATTCACAAATATAAAAAATGGAAATAGTAATCATATTTTGTCTAATACTACTCAATGGAGTTTTCTCGATGTCAGAAATTGCACTGATTTCTGCACGAAAAAGTCGTTTAGAAACCGCCGCAAAAAAAGGACATAAAAACGCTAAGGTTGCACTAGATTTAGTTAATTCGCCCAACAAGTTATTATCAACAGTTCAAATAGGTATTACGCTCATCAGCATATTAACAGGGATATATTCTGGCGATAAAATTACTATGAATGTACAAAATTTTGTAGAAGGTTTTGCTTCTCTAAAACCTTATGCACATTCTATAGCAGTGGGAATTGTAGTAGTAATATTAACTTTTTTTTCGTTAGTATTAGGAGAATTATTACCTAAAAGGATAGGGCTAAATTATCCCGAAACGATTGCTAAATCAATGGCAATTCCAATGAAATTTGTCTCCCAAGTTACGGCACCATTTATTTGGTTGCTTACCAAATCGACTGATTTTTTATTAAACAGATTGAATATAAAACCAACAGCTGACGGAAAAGTTACTGAAGACGAAATAAAAGCAATCATTAAAGAAAGTACCGAGGAAGGCGAAGTTCAAGAAATTGAACAAAACATTGTTGAGCGTGTTTTTCACATCGGCGATCGCAAAGTAAATTCGCTCATGACCCATAGAACAGAAATAGAGTACCTCACAATTGCCGATTCTGTAGCCGAAATAAAAAGTAAAATTTTAATCAATTTACATTCGTTTTATCCGGTTTGTAAAGATAATTTGGATACTATTATAGGAGTAGTATCGCTTAAAGAATTATTTTTAAACCTTGAAAATCCAGATTTTGATTTAAATCAAATTTGTAAAAATCCGGATTACTTAATTGAGCAAACATCCGTTTACAAAGCGCTCGAAAATTTTAAAAAAACTAAAATTCACATCGCTTTTATAGTCGACGAACACGCTATTTTTCAGGGAATTTTATCTCTTAATGATATTTTGGAAGCTTTAGTTGGTGAGGCCTCAGATTTTGACGATGATGAGTATAAACTTGTAGCAAATGATGACGGAAGTTGGCTTGTAGACGGACAATATTCGTTGCACGATTTTCTTACTTATTTTGATATGGATGAACTTACAAATGATTATGAGGTAACAACAGTTAATGGTTTTTTTGCAACCGAACTAGGAAAAATACCCATCCAAGGTGAAAAATTAATTTGGAACAAGCTAGAGTTTCAAGCACACAAAATAAATGGAACTATGATCGATAAAATCCTTATTAAAACTTATAAGGAATAGATTAAAGTAATCAATGATTCGCGTTTAATTTTCAGTTTATTTTGATTTTTTGGCGCCATTCATTAAAAAAAATAAATTAGTGTACGATTAGTATTCAGTTTCAAAATATACTGCCATACTGAACACTAAAAACCGATAACAGAACACCAAAAAAATGACAGAAGGAAACTTTGTAGATTACGTTAAAATATATGTTACTTCGGGACGTGGAGGTAAAGGATCTACACATTTACACCGAGAAAAATTTATAGAAAAAGGAGGTCCTGACGGAGGTGATGGCGGTCGTGGCGGACATGTATATCTAAAAGGGAACAAAAGTTTATGGACACTTTTTCATCTCAAATTTGTAAAACATATGCGAGCAGGACATGGTGGCGATGGAGGAAGCTCTCGAAGCACCGGTCACGATGGTGAAGATAAGTTTGTAGAAGTACCTTTAGGAACAGTAGTAAAAGACATAGAAACAGGCGAAATTCTGTTTGAAATTACACAACATGATGAGGTTAAAATTCTAGCTTCGGGAGGAAAAGGCGGTTTAGGAAACTGGCATTTTAGAAGTTCTACAAATCAAACGCCACGTTATTCACAACCTGGAATGCCATCGACAGAGATAGATGTAATTATGGAACTCAAAGTGCTTGCTGATGTAGGTTTAGTAGGTTTCCCTAATGCAGGAAAATCCACACTTTTATCAGTGTTAACTTCTGCACGACCAAAAATTGCCGATTATGCTTTTACAACTCTAAAACCAAATTTAGGAATTGTAGCTTATCGTGAGTTCCAGTCATTTGTAATGGCGGATATTCCCGGAATTATTGAAGGCGCAGCAGAAGGTAAAGGACTTGGACATTACTTTTTGAGGCATATTGAACGAAATGCGGTCTTGTTATTTTTAGTTCCTGCAGATGCTGTTGACATTAAAAAAGAATATGAAATTTTGTTAGATGAACTTAGACGATACAATCCAGAAATGTTAGATAAAGAACGACTTTTAGTAATTTCAAAATGTGACATGCTAGATGACGAGTTAAAAACTGAATTACGTTTACAGCTTGACAAAGAAATAAAAGGATTGCCCTTTTTATTTATTTCATCTGTTGCGCAACAAGGTTTACAAGAATTAAAAGATACTTTATGGCATACTCTAAATAAGGAAGATGAGAAACCAGAGAATAGTCATAATATTGTTGATGTAGCTAATGAAAACCCGAACAAAACATTATAATATTATCATTCAATTAGTAATCTAATAAACATTTTAATAATCATCAAAATTATATATTTTAGTATTTTATAAAAATTTAACCAAATTAATATCATGAGTAAAAAAATTATTGTAGCAATCTTTGCATTTATCTTTCTCCTTCCAGCAACTGCAAAAGCAGATGAAGGAATGTGGTTTTTAATGTTTATAGAGCGATTAAACCACCGTGACATGGAAAAGTTAGGATTACAACTTACTTCCGAAGAAATTTATAGCATCAATCATCATAGCTTAAAAGATGCTATTGTTCAATTTAATGGCGGTTGTACAGCCGAAATTATATCAAAAGACGGATTAGTTTTAACAAACCATCATTGCGGATATGATGGAATTGCAGAGCTTTCAACTCCAGAACACAACCTTTTGAAAGATGGTTTTTGGGCAAAAAGCAAAGCCGAAGAAAAAAAACCTTCTAGTTTGTATGTTCGTTTTTTTGTGAGAATGGACGACTGCACTAAAAGAATATTAGGTGTTGTAAATGCTTCGATGAATGAGGCTGATAGAGAAAAAGCAATCAATCAAGAAATTGCTAAAATCGAAAAAGAAAATAATGAAGGTGGAAAATATACTGTTTCTGTCCGACCTTTTTTTCAAGGAAATGAGTATTACTATTTTGTTTATCAAGATTATAAAGATGTTCGATTAGTAGGTGTACCGCCAGAAAGTTTAGGAAAATTTGGTGGAGATACCGACAACTGGGAATGGCCTCGTCAGACTGCCGATTTCTCAATGTTTAGAGTCTATGCTTCAAAAGATGGAAATCCTGCGGAATATTCTTTAAATAATGTTCCGTTACAGCCAAAACATTATTTGCCTGTTAATTTAAAAGGTGTAAAAGAAGGCGATTTTGCTATGATTCTTGGTTATCCTGGACGAACAAACCGCTGGATGCCAGCTGGAGGAATCGAGCAAAATGTAAAGTTTGCATATCCTGCTTGGGTTGAAGGAGCTAAAACGGGAATGGATATTATGAAAAAGTATATGGATATGAGCGATGCCATGCGGTTAGTTTATGCTTCTAAATATGCTTCGACAGCAAATTATTGGAAAAATCGTCAAGGAATGATTGATGCGTTAACAAAATTTGGAACAGCAAAATCTAAAGCAATCCAAGAAACCAAATTTGACAAATGGGCAAATAAAACAGAAAATAAAGCAAAATATGGTAGCGTAATTAAAAATATCAACGCTTTCTATGCTTTGACCAATGAGAAGTCGCGTCATGATAATTATTTACAACAATTGTTACGCACCACATCTTTTGGAGCAATTGGACGAACTTTAGGAAAACAATTGGATATTTATGTAAAAGCAGACGCTACTAAACGTAAAGAATTAGAACCTCAAATTTTAGAAATGGCAATCAAAATATATGATAACGTTTATATCCCTGCCGAAAAAGATTTACTTGCAGCACAATTAAAACTTTATGCTACAAAGTCTGCCGGATATGATATTGCCCCTATGGTTAAAAAAATTAATGATGAAAATGGAGGCGACTTCTCAAAATTTGTCAATCCAGCCATCGATTTATCATTATTCTCATCTTTAGATAAAGTAAAATCATTTTTAAATCTTCCCTCACAAGGTATGTTAGATAATGATCCGTTATATGTATTATCAAATGATATTTTAAATCATTTAAATTCAAAATCTGATGCGATTTCAAAAGCTCAAAACGATTTTGGAAGTTCATTCAGACTTTTAGTGGAAGGTTTAAGAACATCAAAAATAGGAGAAATAAAATATCCTGATGCAAATTCTACCTTGCGATTAACATACGGAAAAGTTCGTGCCTTGCCCGCAGATAAGCGCAATCCTGTTGCAATAAATAATTATACAACTTTGGACAGCCAAGTAAAAAAATATAAAAAAGGAGATCAAGAATTTGATTTGCCAGAAAAAGTTTTAGAAATGGCAAAAAATAAAGATTATGGTCGTTATGCCGATAAAGACGGGTCGCTTCACGTTAATTTTCTTACTGATAATGATATTACAGGAGGAAACTCTGGATCGCCAGTATTAAACGGAAAAGGCGAATTAATTGGGATTGCTTTCGACGGAAATATCGAAGCACTAGCTGGCGATATCATTTTTGACAAAAAGTTGCAACGCACTATTAATGTTGATATTCGTTACGTACTTTGGGTCATAGAAAATGTTTCTGGAGCAAAAAATATTGTTGACGAAATGACTTTGGTAAAATAATTTTTCTTCAACCATAAAAAATTCCTAGTTTATAAATAAAAAATTCCAACGCTGTAACTAGTGTTGGATTTTTTTTGGGAGCAAATGGCTTGGTTTTTGTTTATCTACCACATTCCCGCTTTTCAATACAATCTTTACAAAAAAATGTAAAGATTTCCATTACAATCGGGGCTATTTAATTAATGATTTGTTATTTTTTTGTATTAAATACAACATTTTCTTATTTTTGAATAATATTTAATCTCATGAAATTATTTTGTTTATTTTTATTTTTTTGTTCTTTTTCGCTTTCGGCACAAACTGATATTGAAAGAGCCGAAAAACTAATGTCTCAAAAAAGATACACAGAATCAAAATCAATTTTAGAATCGTATATAAAAATGCATCCTAATGATCCAAAAACTATCGAAAATCTTGGCGATATAGCTGGACTAGAACAAAAATGGTCTGATGCAATAAAGTATTACAAAATACTAAAAACAGATTATCCTAAAAATGCAAATTACATTTATAAATATGGAGGTGCTTTAGGGATGAAGGCTAAATCTGTCAATAAGTTTAAAGCAATGGGGATGCTTAACGAAATAGAACAATCGTTTGTTATTGCTTCAAAATTAGACTCTTATCATATCGATTCCCGCTGGGCGTTAGTAGTTTATTATCTAGAAGTTCCAGGAATTTTAGGTGGGAGCGAATCTAAATCTCAAAAATATGCCACACAACTCGAGCATATTTCACCCGTAGATGGTTATCTTGCAAATGCTTATATTGCCGAATATTTTAAAAGATATAAAGAGGCAGAACGCAATTATTTAAAAGCAAACGAAATTGGAAAATCAAAAGTTACTTATAAAAAATTATACGATTTTTATTTAAATAAGTTAAAAGATTCTGATAAAGCCAAAAAATTAAAAGAACAATTTGAAAAAATAATTTAAATCAAAAAAGAGTTTCAAGGACTCTTTTTTTTGAACTTCTTAACTAGTATAATGAAAACACATTTTATAGCTATTGGCGGAAGCGCTATGCACAATCTTGCATTAGCACTCTTTAATAAAGGATTTGAGATAACAGGAAGCGATGATGCTATTTTTGAACCATCAAAAACAAGATTAGAAAAGAAAGGATTATTGCCAGATAAAATGGGATGGTTTCCAGATAAAATAACTTCTGATATTGATGCAATAATTTTAGGAATGCATGCCAAAGCTGATAATCCAGAATTGTTGAAAGCACAGGAGTTGGGTTTAAAAATTTATTCCTATCCCGAATTTTTGTATGAACAATCTAAAAATAAAACACGAGTTGTAATTGGAGGTTCACACGGAAAAACAACTATTACCTCAATGATTTTACATGTAATGCATTATCATAATATTGAGGTCGATTATATGGTAGGCGCTCAACTTGAGGGTTTTGACACTATGGTTCATCTTACGCATGACAACGATTTTATTGTTCTTGAAGGTGATGAATATTTATCTTCACCAATTGATAGACGACCAAAATTTCATTTATACCAACCAAATATTGCTTTGCTTTCTGGTATAGCTTGGGATCATATTAATGTTTTTCCAACATTTGAAAATTATGTAGAGCAATTTGAAATTTTTGTAAATCAAATTACCAAAGGTGGAATTTTAGTATATAATGAAGAAGATGAAACAGTAAAAAAAGTAGCCGAAGAAACTACAAATACCATCAGACGATTACCATATACAACCCCAAATTATTCGGTAGAAGATGGAACAACTTTATTAGATACACCAGAAGGATCAATGCCAATTGAAGTTTTTGGTGCACACAATCTTAATAACTTATCAGGAGCAAAATGGATTTGTCAAAATATGGGTGTTGACCAAGCCGATTTTTATGAAGCAATTGCAAGTTTTAAAGGTGCAAGCAAACGATTAGAAAAAATTGCAGAAGCAAAAGGAAAAGTAGCTTACAAAGATTTTGCACATTCGCCAAGTAAAGTTTTAGCGACTACAAAAGCTGTAAAAAATCAATATCCTGATAGAAAATTAATTGCTTGTTTAGAACTACATACTTACAGCAGTTTGAATGCCGAATTTCTTAAAGAATATCAAGGTGCACTTGACGCAGCAGATGTTGCAGTAGTTTTTTATTCGCCCGATGCTGTAAAAATTAAACAATTAGAAGAAGTATCTTACACACAAATTGCACAATCATTTCAGCGAAAAGATTTAATTATTTATACTAATCCTACTGATTTTAAAGATTTCTTATTTAGTCAAGATTTCGATAATTCAGCTTTATTGTTAATGAGTTCAGGTAATTATGGAGGCTTGAATTTTGATGAGGTAAAGAATTTAATTACATAATTTGCCAGTTTGATTATTAAAAAAAGCTTCTACGCAATACTAAATTGTGGTCAAAGTTATCATCCAGTAAGGATTCCTATAAATATACTTTTATTCCTTAAGAAAATTTCTAACCGTTTTATTTTGAACTCTTTAAAAAAATATAGTTATTTGTAGTTAATAAACGCCAAGATAATCATGTACACACCAATTAACCAATGGGCGGAAGACGATCGCCCACGAGAAAAATTTCTTCTAAAAGGAAAATCTTCATTGTCTGACTCCGAATTACTTGCAATATTAATTGGTTCTGGATCACGAAATGAAAGTGCTGTGCAACTTTGTCAACGCATTTTGTTTTCAGCCAATAATAATTTGAATCAACTCGGAAAACTTTCAATTAAACAATTAACCGAATTTAAAGGTATAGGAGAAGCCAAAGCCATTTCAATCGCAGCAGCTTTAGAATTAGGACGAAGACGAAGAAATGAGGATGCATTAGAATTAAAAAAAATAACGACTAGCAAAGTTGTCTTTGAAATAATGCAACCTATTATTGGCGAGTTGCCTCACGAGGAATTCTGGGTTTTATATTTAAACAATTCAAATAAAGTAATTTATAAATCACAAATTTCTAAAGGAGGAATTACAGGAACTGTTGTAGATGTTAGAATAGTTTTTAAAATGGCGCTCGAAAATAATGCAACATCTCTAATTTTGACACATAATCATCCGTCAGGAAAGTTAATGCCAAGCGCGGCAGATATTGATATTACAAAAAAATTGAAACTAGCTGGTCAGCAAATGGATATTTCGGTTTTAGATCACATAATCATAACCGAATCTGGATTTTATAGTTTTAATGATGAAGGGATTTTTTAATGATGAAACACATAACCGATATTTTTTTTGATTTAGATCACACGCTTTGGGATTTTGAAAAAAATTCGGCTTTGACACTGGCAAAAGTTTTTCAAGAAAATCAAATTAATTTAAGTTTAGAGGAGTTTTTAATTCATTATGTTCCTTTAAACTTAAAATATTGGGAATTATATCGTCATGAAAAAATTACTCAAACACAATTGCGATATGGGAGGTTAAAAGACACTTTTGATATGCTTAATTATAAAATTGATGACGAAACTATCAACATAATTTCTGATGATTATATTTACTATTTGCCACATTTCAATCATCTTTTTGATGGTGCAATTTCGATATTAGAGCACTTAAAACCGAACTATAATTTGCATATTATCACTAATGGTTTTCAAGAAGTTCAAGCAAGAAAAATAAAAAGTTCTGGTATAGAAATGTATTTTAAAACCATCACAAATTCTGAGATAACTGGTGTAAAAAAACCAAATCCTAAAATTTTTGAGTTTGCACTTAATTTGGCAAAAACCGTCAAAGAAAATAGTATAATGATAGGCGATTGTCTTGATGCCGATGTAAATGGCGCATTAAATTTCGGTATGGATGCCATACATTTTAACGAACACAAAGTTGAAATCCCAAAACACATCAAACAAATTAATCATCTAACCGAATTAAAAAAATATTTCTGATGAAAAAATATTTCCTCCTTTTATTGATTTCTATAGCTTCATTTTCTCAAAATTTAAACGAATTTAAATATGCTCTTGTACCATCGAAATTTTCTTTTTCGAAAGAGCCAAACGAGTATAATGTTAATGTTCTGACTAAAATGTTTATGGAAAAATATGGGTTTGTAGCTCATTTAGATTCAGAAATTTTATCGGATGATTTTGCGAGTACAAATTGCAATAAGGTTTATGTAAACGTAATAGATAACAGTTCGTTGTTTACTACAAAATTAAAAGTTGAAATAAAAGATTGTAAAAATAACATTATTGCGATATCGGAAGAAGGAACAAGTAGAGAAAAAGAATATAAAGTTGCTTATAACAAAGCGTTACGTGAAGCTTTTGATAATTTTAGTGTTTTGAAAGGTCATAAATACGTATCAAATACTCAAATTGTCATAGATACTTCAAATGTTGGAGAAACAACTTCTGAGGTAATAAACAATAAACTGTCTGTTGTTATTACTGAAAATGGTTTTGATTTATATAATGTAGAAGGCAAATTGGTTTTGTCGGCTATAAAAACTAGTGTAAAAAACGTTTTTATTGCAATTGCTGGTGCTGAAAGAGGTGTTTTACAAAAAGACAGTAAAGGTGTTTGGTATTATGAATATTATAGAGAAGGAAGTAAAAAATTAATATCTGAAAATTTGTTTTTCAACCTTTAATAACCATATTTATCTTTCCAACGATTCTTGAGAAATTCTCTAGTTCCATTCTCGCGAGAATTAGTTCCTGGATTGTAAAAGACTGTATTTGAAATCGTATCAGGCAGATATTCTTGTTCGCTAAAATTATTTTCAAAACTATGCGAATATTGATACTCATCACCATAACCCAATTCCTTCATCAACTTAGTTGGAGCATTTCTTAAATGAATTGGAACAGGCAAATCACCAGTTTGTTTTACAATTGCTTGAGCTTCATTTATAGCCAAATAACTGGCATTACTTTTGGGTGAAGTTGCCAAGTAAACCGCACATTGACTCAAAATAATTCTACTTTCGGGATAACCAATAATTGCAACCGCTTGAAAAGTATTGTTTGCCATAACAAAGGCGGTAGGATTTGCATTTCCAATATCTTCACTCGATAAAATCAACATTCTACGGGCAATAAATTTCACATCTTCGCCACCTTCAATCATCCTGGCTAACCAATAAACAGCACCGTTTGGGTCACTCCCACGAATAGATTTAATAAATGCCGAAACTATGTCATAATGTTGTTCGCCTGTTTTGTCATACAAAACTGTATTTTGTTGTACTAACGATAAAACTTTTTTGTTAGTTATTTTAATTTCGTCTTCGGTTGAAGCGTTAACTACAAGTTCAAATATATTTAATAATTTTCTGCCATCACCTCCAGAAAGTCTTAATAATGCCTCTGTTTCTATTAATTTTATATTTTTATTTTTAAAAATTTGATCTTGCGTCATGGCTCTATCTATCAATAATATCAAATCATCTTTAGAAAATGGATTTAATATATAAACCTGACAACGGGAGATTAGTGCGGGAATAACTTCAAAACTTGGGTTTTCTGTTGTAGCACCAATTAGAGTTATCCAACCTTTTTCGACAGCTGCTAAAAGAGAATCTTGTTGCGATTTACTAAAACGATGGATTTCATCTATAAATAAAATTGGATTTTTTGTGGTAAAAATAGCACCACTTTGTTTTGCTTTTTCAATAACTTCTCTTACGTCTTTTACTCCCGAATTTATGGCACTCAGACTATAAAAAGGACGATTGCTTTGTTGCGCAATTATCTGAGCGAGTGTTGTTTTCCCAGTTCCTGGTAAGCCCCAAAAAAGTAATGACGGAATATTTCCATTCGCAATTTGCTGTGTTAACGATCCATTTGGACCCACTAAATGTGATTGACTAATATAGTCTTCTAATTTCTGCGGACGAATGCGTTCGGCTAAAGGTGCTACCATGTTACAAAATTACTTTTTTTTATTTTTAAACATATAGAAACATAGGTTAAAAAAGGGAAAAGATTTAAATAGAAATTTCATTTTTCACAAAGCTATGTTAACTCTGTAAAATATAATGACTTTTTTAAATAACCCGTTGGGTGTAATTCAATTTATTTTTTTTAACACATAGAATCATAGTTTTATATTGATTTTATTAAGACGTTCCACTTTTTGATAGTCAAACATAGCTTTGTGAAACCAAGAAATGGCCTATCGAACTCTTTTTTCTATGTGTTATTTTTTTTTTTTTATTAATTGCACCCAATGAGTCTTTAAATAGTAATATTTTATGTTTCTGTGTTTTTAAAAAAGTCATGCTGACAAAATAGCATTAAAAAAATATTGGTTGTATTTTTGATTAAAGATTTTTTACACCGAGCGCAGTCGAGGTGCTTTTTACATGATACACAACAACGAACAAAACCATTTCAAATTTTCTCCTTCTACATGGATAATTCCTAGTGGATTAATTATTTTGATTTGGATTATATTTTATGTTGATAATTCATTTCATCTCCATTTGAATGAGCATGGAATTTTTCCTCGAACAATTTCAGGGCTACAAGGTGTTATTTTTAGTCCTTTCTTGCATGGCGACTTAAATCATATTGCCAGTAATTCTCTGCCATTATTTATCTTAACTACTGCTTTGATTTATTTTTATAGAGATGTTTCATTGAAAGTTTTAGGTTATGGAATTTTATTTTCAGGAATTATCACATGGGTAATTGGACGAGAATCCTATCATATTGGTGCGAGTAGTTTGATTTATCTTTTGGTTTCATTTATTTTCTTTAAAGGATTACGAACACAATATTATCGATTGATGGCTTTATCATTTGCAGTAGTTTTATTATATGGTGGCATGATTTGGTATGTTTTTCCGCAACCCGAAATTGTGGGCGAAAGTTCTATTTCGTGGGAAGGACATTTGGCTGGATTGGTAACTGGGTTTATATTTGCCATGCAATTTAAAACACCAGATTATGTAAAAGACATACAATATGAATGGGAAAAACCAGAATTTAATCCGCAAGACGATGCATTTATGAAAAGATTTGATGAAGATGGAAATTTTGTAAATCTACCAAAACTTGAGGAAATAGAGGTAGAGCAAGTAGAAGTATCTTCAGAACCAATTCAATATGTTTATGTTTTTAAGGAGAATTTGGAAAAGAAAAACGATGATTAGCAAAAGTTGTATAACTTAAATCATTACTCTTCATTTTATTATAACCATTTTAATTGCTTAATAATTTATATCAGTATTAATAGAAATATATTTTATTTAGTTTTGAACTTGAATTTTAGAAAAGTTGTATCAATTTGTTCAAAACAAAATTCCTCTAATTCCGTTCCTAAATATCGAAATTATTTAACTCTTCATAAAGAAAGAAACAAAAAATTAGTAATAAATTATTTATTTATGACCAAGCGATTAATTCAAAATTAAATTGCATTTTCTTTACTTATTATTTATTGTCTCTGCCTAACAGCTTCATACAAAAATGCACCACAAGCCACAGAAACATTCAATGAGCCAATGGTTCCAAACATTGGAAGTTTTGCTTTTTCGTCTACTATTTTTAAAACCGATGGATTGATTCCTCTATCTTCACTCCCCATAATTATGGCAATGGGTTCGTTGAGTTCTAAATCGTAAATATTTTTATCAGTTTTTTCGGTTGCTCCAACAGTTTTGATGCCACTTGCTTGAAGCAAAAAAATAGCATCTTTAATATGTTCGACCTTACAAATAGGCACATTAAAAACTGCTCCTGCCGAAGTTTTAACAGTATCTCCATTTACAGGCGCTGCACCCTGCTTTTGAATTATAATTCCGTCAATTCCAGTACATTCTGCTGTTCTAATAATGGCTCCAAAATTGCGAGCATCTGAAATTTGGTCTAGTAATAAAAAAAATGGTTTCTTACCCGAGTCAATCACTTTTTCAATTAAAATTTCTAAATCATGAAAAGCAATTGGTGAAATTGTTGCAACAGCACCTTGATGATTACTTGGTGTTAATCGATTTAATTTTTCTACAGGAACATAGCTAAAGTTTATGCTTTTGCGTTTCATTATATTCATCAAATCTTTCATCAACTCACCTTGAGTATCACTTTGTATAAACACTTTGTCTATTTCTTTTCCAGCATTTATGGCTTCTATAATAGCTCTAATTCCGAATATTTGGTGGTCTTTTTCCATATTGCAAAGGTAATCAATTATGAATTATGAATTGTATAATATGAGTTGTGTGCGTTTTTTTTATAAATCCTAATTTAATTTTATAATTATTAATTTTTAAAACGTTGCTTTTAAACTGATATGAACTATTGAGTTTGAGAGCTTAATAGTTTCGTTTTTGGTACTTCCGTTAGCATAAACTAAATTTAGAAGTCCATTTTTTGTTAATAATCCAAATCCGAAACCTATTCCAAGTAAATTGTCTTTTAAATTTGTGGTTTTGTCTTGAAAATAACCATAATCTATTATAGAATGTACATATATTGACGGTGACAAAACATATCGATATTCTGTTAAAATGCTAGAAAAAGCATTAGCTTGTAAACTATTTTCGTTAAATCCTCTAATAGAGTTGATGCCTCCAAATCGTTGTAACTCATTAATAATGTAGTCATCACTTTGCAAATAAAAATTTTGGCTTTTAATATTTATTATATTTTTTGAATTGAGATAAAAATTATATTTCAAAATCAAATTTCCAAAAATCTGATTATTACTTTGAAATTTTGAATCTCTTTTTCCGTTTCCGACTTTTATATTCAAATTAGTTTTTTCTGGAAACAAAAAATCATCATTTTTAAATTGTACAAACTCATAATTTGTAGTAACAAAACTATTGGTAAAGTCACTTAATGTTGCAGTATTCAAATTTTTAATATCACTAGACTCTGCCGCTTGATAACCTAAATAAAATCTAGAATTATAGTTAAAAAGATAGCCCAAATCTACAGCAGTTTGAGTAGTTTGAAAAGTACTATCTTGTTTAAAAATATTGAGTTGGGCTTTTATACCTAAGGAAGTTTTAAAAATATATGGAATTTCAACACCTAAATTAAATGTTTTTTGATCCTTACCATTACTTTTCCAATACAAAGACAATTTTTCTCCCGAGTTTAAAATATTGTTTAAAGTAAGATCAAGATAACCTGTAAAAACAATTTTCTTGGCTTGATCATTATAAAATCCTAAAAAACCATCAAAATTATTTGATTTTGCTTTTTCTAAATAAACATAAATCCTTGTAGAATCTTTTGTAAATAAAATTTCAGGATACTTAGTTTGTTTCACAAATCGAAATCGTTCAAAATCTTTATACAGTTGTTCTAAATTTTGTTGATTAAAAATTTTATTTTTATAAATTCGTCGAATCGCAATTTTATGACCAACAGGAAATTTATCATAACCATTAATCACAACATCATTTACTTGCCTTTTTTTACCAAAATCTATCCATAAATTAGCTGTAATAATGTTTGATTTTTTTTCAATAGACAGCAACCTTACTTTTGCAAGTGAAAAACCTCTTGATTCTAATTTCTTTAAAATGGAATTTAAAAATATTTCACTTTCAGCCATTGGTATTGAAATAGTATCTGATTTTCCTTCATTAAAATCCGAAAATTCTTTACCTATATATATATGTATAAATTTTGTATTTCTCCCTAAATTGTATTCGTACAAAAAAGTACTATCGTTAATCTTCGAATTTTTAACAATCTCACTTTCAATAAATCCTGAGTTAATTAACTTTTTTGAGAAAAAATTAGCTTCATCAACTACCGATTTTGCGTTATTATATTTAAAATTATAACCTATCGAATCAATAGTTTTATTTTCAAGATAATTCTTTCCTACCAATTTTAAATACAAATTTTGTCCAAAAACATTAAGACAAAATATTAAAGTAATTAAAGTAAAAAGATTTTTCATAATTAGGAGCAAATGACTCGGGAATTATCTATAATGGTAATTCCAGCTTTACGCAGTATCTTTTTTAAAATTTATTTAAATTTAAAAAAGGATACAAACTTCAATCTGGGCTAGTAAACAAATCATTTTTTAAAACTTATAAACGTGGTAAAAATAACGCAAAAAACAACTGCTTATTATAAATTTTTCTAATTGGCTCAAAACTTAATCTTAATGTTATAGATACCACCAAACTTAGTAAAACAAATCCAGTTTGGTTATTTTATATCGTATTCAAAAACAAATAATTAGTTCAAAAAAAAATTAATTACTTATGATTTGTTTTCCGAAAAAAAATTATTACATTTGCAACCCGCTAAAAAAGTGGTAATTAATAAACAAAAAGAAAAATTAGTATTTAATTATGCCAACAATTCAACAATTAGTAAGAACAGGAAGAACTCAAATCACTAAGAAGAGTAAATCGGTTGCTTTAGATTCTTGTCCTCAACGAAGAGGTGTTTGTACGCGTGTTTACACTACTACTCCAAAAAAACCAAACTCTGCAATGCGTAAAGTTGCGCGTGTACGTTTGACTAATGGGAATGAAGTGAACGCATACATTCCAGGTGAAGGACACAATCTACAAGAGCACTCGATAGTATTAGTGCGAGGCGGAAGAGTAAAAGATTTACCAGGAGTTAGATACCACATTGTGCGTGGTGCACTTGATACATCAGGTGTAGCAGGAAGAACACAACGTAGATCTAAATACGGTGCAAAACGTCCAAAAGAAGCAAAAAAGTAAATCTTAACTAGTTATTAGATTCAATCGAAAGAAAAAAATCAGTAACAAAAAAACGAAGAAATGAGAAAAAGAGCGGCAAAGAAAAGACCACTTTTACCAGATCCAAAATTTAACGATCAATTAGTTACACGTTTCGTAAACAATTTGATGTGGGATGGTAAAAAATCTACAGCGTTTAAAGTGTTCTATGATGCAATGGATATCGTAGAAGCAAAAAAGAATAATGACGAGAAATCATCATTAGAAGTTTGGAAAGATGCGTTAACTAATGTTATGCCCCACGTAGAAGTACGTAGTCGTAGAGTTGGTGGTGCTACATTCCAAATTCCTATGCAAATTCGTCCAGACAGAAAAATTTCTATGGCAATGAAGTGGATGCTTCTTTATGCAAGACGTAGAAATGAGAAATCTATGGCTCAAAAACTATCAGGCGAAATCTTGGCTGCGGCTAAAGAAGAAGGTGCTGCAGTTAAAAAAAGAATGGATACTCACAAAATGGCTGAGGCAAACAAAGCATTCTCACACTTTAGATTTTAATACGTAGAGAAATGGCTAGAGATTTAAAATACACAAGAAATATAGGAATTGCTGCACACATTGATGCTGGTAAAACAACAACAACTGAGCGCATATTATTCTACACAGGAAAATCACACAAAATTGGAGAGGTACACGATGGTGCAGCAACAATGGACTGGATGGCACAAGAGCAAGAAAGAGGTATAACAATTACATCGGCGGCTACAACTTGTGAATGGAGTTTTCCAACTGAACAAGGTAAACCTTTATCAACTTCAGAAAATTATCATTTTAATATTATCGATACACCAGGACACGTAGATTTTACTGTTGAGGTAAATCGTTCTTTACGAGTTCTTGACGGATTAGTATTTCTTTTCTCGGCAGTTGATGGTGTTGAGCCTCAATCTGAAACTAATTGGAGATTAGCAGATCAATATAGAGTTCCTCGTATGGGATTCGTAAATAAAATGGACAGACAAGGTTCTAACTTTTTGATGGTCTGTCAACAAGTTAGAGACATGTTAAAGTCTAATGCAGTTGCAATAACTTTGCCTATCGGTGAAGAAAATGACTTTAAAGGAGTTGTAGATTTAGTTAAAAATCAAGCTATAGTTTGGCATGACGAAACTTTAGGAGCAACTTTTGATATCGTGGCTATCCCAGAGGATATGCTTGCAGAAGTTAAAGAATATAGAGATATTTTGATTGAAGCAGTAGCTGATTATGATGAAAATCTTCTTGATAAATACATGGAAAATCCAGATTCTATCACTGAGGATGAAATCAATGTAGCATTGAGAGCAGCAACTATGGATATGGCAATCATACCAATGATAGCTGGGTCTTCTTTCAAAAATAAAGGAGTACAATTTATGTTAGATGCAGTATGTAAATATTTGCCATCTCCAATGGATAAAGAAGGTATTGAAGGAATTCACCCTGATGATGCTGAATTGTTAGAAGAGGATCAAACCAAAATTTTACGAAAGCCTGATGTTAAAGAGCCATTCGCAGCTTTAGCATTTAAAATTGCTACTGATCCCTTCGTTGGTCGTTTAGCTTTCTTCCGTGCTTATTCTGGTCGTTTAGATGCTGGTTCTTACGTTTTGAACACTCGTTCAGGAAACAAAGAAAGAATTTCACGTATTTATCAAATGCATGCGAACAAACAAAATCCAATAGATTACATCGAAGCTGGAGATATTGGAGCAGCAGTAGGATTTAAAGATATAAAAACTGGAGATACTTTGTGTGATGAAAAACACCCAATTATTTTGGAGTCAATGAAATTTCCAGCACCAGTAATTGGTATCGCAATCGAGCCAAAAACTAAAGCTGACGTTGATAAAATGGGTATGGCTTTGGCAAAATTAGCTGAAGAAGACCCAACATTTACAGTTAGAACTGATGAGGCTTCTGGTCAAACTATCATTTCTGGAATGGGTGAGTTACACTTAGATATTCTTGTTGATAGAATGAAACGTGAATTTAAAGTTGAAGTAAACCAAGGTGAGCCTCAAGTCGAATACAAAGAAGCTTTCACAAAATCTGCTACGCACAGAGAAACTTATAAAAAGCAATCTGGTGGTAGAGGAAAATTCGGCGACATAGTGTTTACACTTGCACCGGCTGATGAAATAGACGGCAAAATTCCAAAAGGATTACAATTTGTTAATGCTGTAAAAGGTGGTAACGTACCAAAAGAATATATACCATCTGTTGAAAAAGGATTTAGAGAAGCTATGAAAACTGGTCCATTAGCTGGTTATCAAGTTGATAGTTTAAAAGTTACTTTAACAGACGGTTCTTTTCACCCAGTCGATTCTGATGCTTTATCATTTGAACTAGCTGCTAGAATGGGTTATCGTGAAGTAGCAAAAGCAGCTGGAGCAATTGTCTTAGAGCCTATAATGAAAATGGAAGTAATTACTCCCGAAGAAAATATGGGAGATATCGTTGGTGATATTAATCGACGTAGAGGTCAAGTAAATGATATGGGTGACAGAAATGGTGCAAAAACCATAAAAGCAGATGTGCCTTTATCTGAAATGTTTGGTTATGTAACAACATTAAGAACATTATCATCAGGAAGAGCTACTTCTACAATGGAATTCTCTCACTATGCAGAAACACCTTCAAATATATCTGAAGCAGTTATCAAAAAAGCAAAAGGAAACGCCTAATATTTATCAAGATGAGTCAAAAAATTAGAATAAAATTAAAATCTTACGATCACATGTTGGTAGATAAATCTGCTGAAAAAATCGTAAAAACTGTAAAAAGCACAGGTGCAGTTGTAACAGGGCCTATCCCTTTACCAACTCACAAAAAATTATTCACTGTGCTACGTTCACCACACGTAAATAAAAAAGCTCGTGAACAATTTGAAGTAATGTCATACAAAAGATTAATCGACATTTATTCATCTTCATCAAAAACTATCGATGCTTTAATGAAATTAGAATTACCTAGTGGCGTTGAAGTTGAAATAAAAGTATAATTAGAACTTTATAATGAGATGATTAGATAATTTCTTTGAATTATCATCCAATCGTTAAGTTATCAAATTGCCTAATTGTTTTTAATAATTAATAAATAATAATTATGTCTGGGTTAATTGGAAAAAAAATCGGCATGACTAGCTTATTCGATGAAAACGGGAAAAATATTCCTTGTACAGTAATCGAAGCTGGACCTTGTGTCGTTACCCAAGTCAGAACCAATGAGGTTGACGGGTACGAAGCTCTTCAACTTGGTTTCGATGACAAAACTGAAAAACATTCTACAAAAGCCGACTTAGGTCACTTTAAAAAGGCTGGAACTGTTGCTAAGAAAAAAGTCGTCGAATTCCAAGGATTTGAAAGCGAATTTAAATTAGGTGACAGTATTACTGTAAATGTATTCAGCGAAGGAGAATTTGTTGATGTACAAGGTGTATCAAAAGGAAAAGGTTTCCAAGGTGTTGTTAAACGTCACGGTTTTGGTGGTGTTGGTCAAGCAACACATGGTCAACATAACCGGTTAAGAGCACCAGGTTCTGTTGGAGCATCATCATATCCTTCCCGAGTATTTAAAGGAATGCGTATGGCTGGAAGAATGGGTGGTGACAATGTTAAAGTTCAAAATCTTAGAGTTTTAAAGGTAATTTCTGATAAGAATTTACTTATTGTAAAAGGAGCTATTCCTGGATGCAAAAACTCTTATGTAATCATTCAGAAGTAATGGAAGTAAAAGTTTTAGATATCAAAGGAAAAGATACTGGAAGAAAAGTTCAACTTTCTGATTCAGTATTCGGTATAGAACCTAATAAACATGCAGTTTATTTAGATGTTAAGCAATATTTAGCTAATCAACGTCAAGGAACGCACAAGGCTAAAGAAAGAGCAGAAGTTGCAGGAAGTACTCGTAAAATAAAAAAACAAAAAGGGACAGGAACCGCAAGAGCTGGATCTGCTAAAAATCCTTTATTCAAAGGTGGAGGTACAGTTTTTGGACCACGGCCAAGAAGTTATTCATTTAAATTGAATAAAAGTTTAAAGCGTTTAGCAAGAAAATCTGCATTCTCTTTAAAATTAAAAGAATCAAATATAATTATTGTTGAAGATTTCACTTTCGACACACCAAACACAAAAAGTTTTATATCAATATTAAATGATTTAGGCTTAGAAAATAAAAAATCTTTATTTGTGTTGGGTGATTCAAATAAAAATGTATATTTGTCCTCACGCAATTTAAAAGCATCTAGCGTCGTAACTAATTCTGAATTAAGTACTTATGCTATTTTAAATGCAAATAATTTAGTCCTTTTAGAGGGTTCTTTGGAAGGAATTGAAGAAAATTTAAGCAAATAGTAGTCATGAGTATCATTATCAAACCTATCATAACAGAAAAAATCACCAAAGATGGTGAACTTTTTAACCGTTTTGGTTTTGTTGTAGACAGAAAAGCAAATAAAGTACAAATTAAGAAAGCTGTTGAGGCTACTTATGGAATTACTGTTGTAAATGTTAACACTATGAATGTAAGACCTGATCGCTCAACTAAATTTACTAAAAGCGGTCTAATCAGTGGAAAGACAAATGCTTTCAAAAAAGCTATTGTACAAGTACAAGATGGAGAAACAATTGATTTTTACAACAATATCTAATATATCAAGATGTCAGTAAGAAAATTAAAACCTATTACCCCAGGTCAGCGATTTAGAGTTGTTAATAGTTTTGACGCTATAACAACTGATAAGCCGGAGCGTTCATTAATTGCTCCGAAAAATAACTCTGGAGGTAGAAATAGTCAAGGAAAAATGACCATGCGTTATACAGGCGGTGGTCACAAACAGAAGTATCGTATTGTAGATTTTAAAAGAATTAAATCAGGTATTCCTGCTGTAGTAAAATCTATCGAATATGATCCAAATAGAACTGCTTTTATAGCGTTACTATTTTATGCCGATGGAGCGAAAACATATATTATTGCTCAGAATGGTTTACAAGTTGGTCAGACAGTAATTTCAGGTGAGGATTCTTCACCAGAAATTGGAAATACACTTCCTTTGAGTAAGATTCCTCTTGGTACTGTAATTTCATGTATCGAATTACGACCTGGTCAAGGCGCAACTATTGCGAGAAGTGCTGGAACTTTTGCTCAATTAATGGCAAGAGACGGAAAATATGCCACAATCAAAATGCCATCAGGTGAAACAAGATTAATTTTGTTAACATGTTCTGCAACGATTGGTGCAGTTTCAAATTCGGATCATCAATTAATCGTGTCCGGAAAAGCAGGTAGAACAAGATGGTTAGGCAGAAGACCAAGAACAAGACCAGTAGCTATGAACCCTGTCGATCACCCAATGGGTGGTGGTGAAGGTCGTTCATCTGGAGGTCATCCACGTTCTAGAAAAGGTCTTCCTGCTAAAGGTTATAGAACTCGTTCTAAAGTTAATCCGAGTAATAAATATATTGTTGAACGAAGAAAGAAATAATAAGATATGGCACGTTCATTAAAAAAAGGTCCTTTTGTACACTATAAATTAGATAAGAAAGTTCAGGAAAATATTGAGAAAGGTAATAAAGCTGTTGTTAAGACATGGTCTAGAGCATCTATGATTACTCCAGATTTTGTTGGTCAAACAATCGCAGTACACAATGGTCGTCAGTTTGTTCCAGTTTACGTAACTGAGAATATGGTAGGTCACAAGTTAGGAGAATTTTCGCCAACTAGGTCTTTTAGAGGTCACGCTGGAGCAAAAAATAAAGGTAAAAAATAAGAAGCAATGGGAGTTCGTAAACGAGAAACAGCAGATGCGAGAAAAGAGGCCAATAAGTCTATAGCTTTCGCGAAATTAAATAACTGCCCTACTTCACCTAGAAAAATGCGCTTAGTAGCAGATTTGGTAAGAGGTCAAAAGGTTGAAAGAGCTTTAAATATTTTAAGATTCAGTTCAAAAGAAGCTTCTAGAAAACTAGAAACTTTAGTAAAATCAGCTATAGATAACTGGAAACAAAAAAATGTTGATAGTGATATTGAACAAGCTGGGTTGTTTATAAAAGAAATTAGAGTCGATGGTGGAATGATGTTGAAAAGACTTCGTCCAGCTCCGCAAGGAAGAGCTCACAGAATTAGAAAACGTTCAAACCACGTTACTATCGTGTTAGGAGCAAATGATAACACACAAAGCAATTTATAAAGATGGGACAAAAGACAAATCCAATCGGAAATAGACTTGGAATCATCAAAGGATGGGATTCAAACTGGTATGGTGGTAATGACTACGGCGATAAAATTGCTGAGGATTATAAAATCAGAAAGTATATCCATGCTCGTTTATCAAAAGCTAGTGTATCAAAAGTAATTATTGAAAGAACTTTAAAACTTGTAACCGTTACTATCACTACTGCAAGACCTGGTATTATTATCGGGAAAGGCGGACAAGAGGTAGACAAGTTGAAAGAAGAACTAAAAAAAGTTACTGATAAAGAGGTTCAAATTAACATTTTTGAAATTAAAAGACCTGAATTGGATGCTTACCTAGTTGCGGTTAGTGTTGCTCGTCAAATTGAAAATCGTATTTCCTACAGAAGAGCTATAAAAATGGCTATTGCCGCAGCAATGCGTATGAATGCTGAAGGAATAAAATTTTTAATTTCTGGTCGTTTGAATGGAGCTGAGATGGCTCGTTCAGAAGGTTTCAAAGAAGGTAGAATACCTCTATCAACTTTCAGAGCCGATATTGATTATGCCCTTGCTGAAGCTCATACTACATATGGTAGAATGGGGATTAAAGTTTGGATTATGAAAGGTGAAGTTTACGGGAAAAGAGATCTTTCGCCACTTACTGGTATGGATAAAAAACAAGCTACAGGTGGTAATGGTTCAAAAGGTATTGATTCTCCGAGAGGTGATCGTAAACCCTTTAATAAAGGAGGTAAACCTGATGCTCGTAAAAGAAAGTAATTTATTTAAATTAAAAAAAAATGTTACAGCCTAAAAGAACAAAGTATAGAAAGATACAAAAAGGTAAAATGAAAGGTAATTCTCAAAGAGGACATGAGCTTTCAAACGGAATGTTTGGTATAAAGTCTGTTCATGAGGATGGAATGTTTTTAACTTCTCGACAAATTGAGGCTGCACGTATAGCTGCTACTCGTTTTATGAAAAGAGAAGGTCAATTATGGATAAAGATTTTCCCTGATAAACCTATTACTAAAAAACCATTAGAAGTTCGTATGGGGAAAGGTAAAGGAGCAGTTGAATACTGGGCCGCAGTAGTTAAACCAGGAAGAATTATGTTTGAAGTGGGAGGAGTTCCATTATCAGTTGCTAAAGAGGCGTTACGTCTAGCTGCCCAAAAATTACCTGTAAAAACTAAATTTGTAATTGCTAGAGATTTCGAAGCATAATTATATATATTATGAAACAATTAGAGATATTAAAACTTTCAACAGCTGATTTAAAAGTTCAACTTAATCAGTTAAAAAAAACTTATACTGATTTAAAAACAGCTCACGCTATTTCTCCAATTCAGAATCCCCTTCAAATAAGAATATTAAGAAGATCGGTTGCAAGAATGTTAACTGAGTTAGGCACTAGAGATTAATCTGCTTTATGATGGAAGAAAAAAGAAATTTAAGAAAAGAAAGAATTGGGATTGTTACTAGCAATAAAATGGAGAAATCTATTGTTGTTTCAGAAACAAGAAGAGTAAAACACCCAATGTATGGCAAGTTCGTGTTAAAAACAAAAAAATATGTTGCTCACGACGAAACTAATGATTGTAACATTGGAGATACCGTTAAGATTATGGAAACAAGACCTTTGAGTAAACTTAAATGTTGGAGATTAGTTGAAATTCTAGAAAGAGCTAAATAATTATGGTACAGCAAGAATCAAGACTTAAAGTCGCAGATAATACAGGAGCAAAAGAAGTTTTAACCATCCGAGTATTAGGAGGAACAAAAAGGCGTTACGCATCTGTTGGAGACAAAATTGTAGTTTCAATTAAAGATGCTGCACCTAATGGTAATGTAAAAAAAGGGACTGTTTCAACGGCAGTTGTTGTGCGTACTAAAAAAGAGGTAAGAAGAGCCGATGGTTCTTATATTAGGTTTGATGATAATGCTTGTGTATTATTAAATGCTGCAGGTGAAATGAGAGGAACTCGTGTCTTTGGTCCTGTAGCAAGAGAACTTCGTGAAAAACAATTCATGAAAATTGTATCATTAGCACCTGAAGTGCTTTAAATATAAGATGATGACAAAATTTAAAATTAAAACAGGAGACATTGTGAAAGTTATAGCTGGAGACCATAAAGGTATTGAAGGTAAAGTTACACGTGTTATTCGTGAAAATAACAAAGCAATTGTTGAGGGTGTCAATATGGTTTCTAAACATACTAAACCTAGTGCGAAAAGCCCGCAAGGCGGCATTGTGAAAAAAGAAGCTCCAATTCATATTTCTAATTTGTCTTTATTAGATGTTAAATCTAAAGAAATTACAAAAACAGGAACAAGAGTTGAGGGTGATAAAAAAGTAAGATTTTCAAAAAAATCTAATCAAGTATTATAGTTATGGCATATATACCTAGACTTAAAGAGGAGTATAAAATAAGGGTAATACCCGCTCTTAAAGAAGAATTTGGATACAAGAATGTAATGCAAGTTCCAAAGCTTAATAAAATAGTTATTAGCCGTGGAGTTGGAGCTGCTGTTTCCGATAAAAAATTAGTTGATTACGCTGTTGATGAATTAACAAAAATTACAGGTCAAAAGGCGATTTCAACAATTTCAAAAAAAGATGTTGCATCTTTTAAATTGAGAAAAGGAATGCCTATTGGTGCTAAAGTTACTTTACGTGGCGAAAAGATGTATGAATTTTTAGATAGATTAATAACATCATCTTTGCCTCGTGTTAGGGATTTTAGCGGAATAAAAGCTACAGGTTTCGACGGTAGAGGTAATTATAATCTTGGTGTTTTAGAGCAAATTATTTTTCCAGAAATTGATATAGACAAAGTTAATAAAATATCTGGTATGGATATTACATTTGTAACTTCAGCAACTACAGATAAAGAGGCGAAGTCATTGTTAACTGAATTAGGTTTACCTTTTAAAAAAAATTAAGAAATGGCTAAAGAATCGATGAAAGCCCGTGAGGTTAAAAGAGAAAAAACTGTTGCTAAATATGCTGATAAAAGAAAAGCGTTATTAGATGCTGCTGATTATATTGGTTTACAAAAACTTCCAAAAAATGCATCACCTGTAAGATTACATAATCGCTGTAAATTAACTGGTAGACCTCGTGGTTATATGCGTCAGTTTGGGCTTTCACGTGTAACTTTTCGTGAAATGGCAAATCAAGGATTAATTCCAGGTGTTAAAAAAGCTTCTTGGTAATTCCAAAAAAAAGTATTACTTTTGCAAACCTAAAAACAAAGTTTAACTGATTAAAGGTTCTATTGATTGATATCTTTTTGAAAACCATAATCACAATTTTATATAAATGTATACAGACCCAATTGCAGATTTTCTTACAAGAATAAGAAACGCAGTTAGCGCAAATCACAAAGTTGTTGCTATCCCTGCTTCAAATCTTAAAAAAGAAATAACTAAAATTTTATTTGATCAAGGTTATATTTTGAGTTACAAATTTGAAGATGATTCAGTTCAAGGTTCAATAAAGATTGCTCTTAAGTATGATAAAGATACTAAAGAGTCTGTTATAAAAGATATTCAGAGGATTAGTAAACCAGGTTTGCGAAAATATGCTGGTGCTACAAAAGTTCCAAGAATTCTAAATGGTCTAGGTATTGCTATAGTTTCAACTTCAAAAGGTTTGATGACAGGAAAGCAAGCTAAGCATTTGAATGTTGGGGGAGAAGTTATCTGTTACGTATACTAATAATAAAATAAAGATGTCAAGAATAGGTAAAAATCCTATAGTAGTTCCAGATGGTGTTACTGTAGAAGTTACAGAAGGTTTAGTCTCTGTTAAAGGAAAACTAGGTCAACTAACACAAGAGTTTTCGGAAATCGCTATTAAAGTTGAAGAGGGTCAAGTAATTGTCGAAAGACATACTGATCATAAAGACCATAGAGCAAAACATGGTTTGTATAGGTCTTTAATCAATAATATGATTATAGGTGTTTCGTCAGGATTTAGCAAAGAGTTAGAGTTGGTAGGTGTAGGTTATAGAGCATCAAACCAAGGTCAAAAATTAGATTTAGCTTTGGGTTTTTCTCACAATATTGTTCTCGAAGTTGCAAAAGAGGTAACTCTTGAAACTATTTCAGAAAAAGGAAAAAATCCTATTGTTAAACTTACATCATTTGACAAACAATTACTTGGTCAAATTGCTGCAAAAATTAGAGGTTTCCGCAAGCCAGAGCCTTATAAAGGTAAAGGTGTTAAATTTGTAGGTGAAGTATTAAGAAGAAAAGCAGGTAAATCAGCTTAAATTATAAAGTTATGTCATTAACAAAATCTAAAAGAAGACAAAGAATACAATATAGAATTAGAAAAATTGTTAGCGGAACTGCTTCAAGACCTAGACTTTCTGTATTCAGAAGTAATAAAGAGATATATGCACAGCTTATTGACGATGTGAATGGTGTTACTTTGATAGCAACTTCATCGCGTGACAAAGATGTTGCAAATAAAGGTAATAATGTTGAAGTTTCTGTTTCGGTTGGAAAAATTGTTGCAGAAAAAGCATTAAAAATTGGTATAGATACTGTAACTTTTGACAGAGGTGGATATTTATATCATGGTCGTATTAAATCATTAGCAGAGGGTGCAAGAGCAGCTGGGCTTAAATTCTAATAATATATGTCTAATTACAAAAATGTAGAATTAGTTAAACCTTCTGGTCTTGAATTGAAAGATCGTTTGGTAAGTGTAAATCGTGTTACCAAGGTAACAAAGGGTGGTAGAGCTTTTGGTTTTTCCGCTATTGTTGTTGTTGGTGATGAGAGTGGTGTAGTAGGTCATGGTCTAGGGAAATCGAAAGACGTTTCTGAAGCTATTGCAAAAGCTGTTGAAGATGCTAAGAAAAATTTAGTAAGAATACCTCTTAGCGGTCAGTCTGTTCCTCACGAGCAAAAAGGTAAATTTGGTGGTGCACGTGTTTTTTTAATGCCCGCTTCTCATGGAACTGGTGTTATTGCAGGTGGTGCTGTTCGTTCGGTACTAGAATCTGTTGGTATTCATGATGTATTGTCAAAATCTCAAGGATCATCTAATCCACACAACGTTGTAAAAGCAACATTCGATGCTTTATTACAAATGAGAAGTGCCTACACTGTTGCAAAGCAAAGAGGTGTTTCCCTAGAAAAAGTTTTTAAAGGTTAATTAAGGAAATTATGGCTAAATTATTAGTAAAACAAGTTAGAAGCAAAATTAATTGCCCATTGACACAGAAAAGAGGCTTAGAGGCTTTAGGTCTTCGCAAAATGAATCAAGTTGTTGAACATGATTCAAATTCGACTATCTTAGGAATGATAAATAAAGTTAAACACTTAGTTTCCGTTGTGGAAGTTAAATAATATATATAGTTATGAATTTAAGTAACTTACAACCTGCAGAGGGTTCTACACACAATCAAAATAAAAGATTGGGTAGAGGTGAAGGTTCTGGAAAAGGTGGTACCTCTGCAAGAGGTCACAAAGGAGCCAAATCTCGTTCGGGTTATTCTAAAAAGATTGGTTTTGAAGGTGGTCAAATGCCATTGCAAAGACGTGTGCCTAAATTTGGTTTTACAAATGTTAATAGAATTGAGCATCAGGGAATAAACCTTGATAAGCTACAGTTTTTAGTTGATAGCGGAGTTGTAACTGATACTATTGATTTTTCTGTAATAATAGCAAATCGTTTAGCTACTAAATCTGAATTAGTAAAAATTTTAGGTAGAGGTAATTTAAAATCTAAACTTAAAGTATCTGCTCACAAATTTACTGCTACTGCAAAAGCTGCAATTGAAGCTGCTGGAGGCGAAGTAGTTATATTGTAATATACTAAATATGAAGAATTTTATTGACACGTTAAGAAATGTTTGGAAAATAGAAGAATTAAAAAACAGAATTCTTTTTACTTTAGGTTTACTATTAGTCTACAGATTTGGAGCTCATGTTACACTTCCTGGGATTGACGCTACTCAATTAGGTGGATTAGCCGGTCAAACTAATAAAGGTATTGGTTCGATTCTTGATATGTTTACAGGAGGTGCATTTTCTAAGGCTTCTGTTTTCGCTTTAGGTATTATGCCCTACATTTCAGCTTCAATCGTAGTTCAATTAATGGGTATTGCTATTCCTTATCTTCAAAAATTACAAAAAGATGGTGAAAGCGGTAGAAAGAAGTTAAATCAGATTACACGTTGGCTAACTATTGGTATAACCTTATTACAAGGTCCTGGATATATTTATAACTTGTACAGAACAGTTCCTCAAAGTGCTTTTTTGTTAGGTTTTGATTCTTTTTCATTTTTATTCTCATCAGTATTAATTTTAACCACGGGTACAATATTTGCAATGTGGTTAGGTGAAAAAATTACTGATAAAGGTATTGGAAATGGTATTTCTTTACTTATAATGGTTGGGATTTTAGCGAGATTGCCTCAAGCTTTAATTCAAGAGTTTCAATCTCGAGTAACAAATAATAATGGAGGACTAATGATTATAGTACTTGAAATTATTTTATGGTTACTAGTTATAATTGCTTGTATATTACTAGTTATGGCTATCAGAAAAATTCCTGTTCAGTATGCTAGGAGAACTACTGCTGGCGATTTTGAACAAGATATATTTGGTGGAAATAGACAATGGATTCCACTAAAACTTAATGCAGCAGGGGTTATGCCAATAATATTCGCACAAGCTATTATGTTTATACCAGCTGCATTAGCAGGTATATCAAAATCAGATGCTTCGCAAACTATTGCTGGTGCGTTTAGTAATATCTTTGGTTTATGGTATAATTTAGTATTTGCGTCATTAATTATTATTTTCACATTTTTTTATACTGCTATTACAGTTCCAACTAATAAAATGGCTGATGACTTAAAAAGAAGCGGTGGATTTATACCTGGTGTTAAACCTGGCATAGAAACTGGAGATTATTTAGATAAAATTATGTCTTTAGTTACGTTTCCTGGAGCTTTTTTTTTAGCTCTGATAGCAATATTTCCTGCTATTGTTCATAATTTGGGAGTACAACAATCTTGGGCAATGTTTTATGGTGGAACCTCTTTGATAATTATGGTTGGTGTCGCAATCGATACAATTCAACAAATAAATTCATACTTATTAAATAAAGAATATGACGGTTTAATGAAAAGTGGTAAAAATCGTAGAGCAGTAGCTTAATTTTTTATGGCAAAACAATCAGCAATAGAACAAGATGGATCAATAATAGAAGCATTATCAAATGCAATGTTTCGTGTTGAATTAGAAAATGGACATATAGTCATTGCTCATATATCAGGTAAAATGCGAATGCATTATATAAAGTTGTTACCTGGTGACAAGGTTAAACTTGAAATGAGTCCCTATGATTTATCAAAAGCAAGAATTACCTACAGATACTAAAGATATTTAAAATGAAAGTAAGAACATCAGTAAAAAAAAGAAGCGCAGAGTGTAAAATTGTGCGTAGAAAAGGAAGATTATACGTTATCAACAAAAAAAATCCTAGATTTAAACAAAGACAAGGATAATTATGGCAAGAATCGCAGGGGTAGATATTCCCAAAAACAAAAGAGGTGTTATAGCACTTACCTATATATTTGGTATAGGGAAAAGTAGAGCTATTGAGATTTTAGAAAAAGCTCAGGTTAGCCAAGATAAGAAAGTTCAAGATTGGAACGATGATGAAATCAGTGGAATACGTGAAGCTGTTTCTTATTTCAAAATTGAAGGTGAACTTCGTTCGGAGACTTCACTTAATATCAAACGTCTTATGGACATTGGATGTTATAGAGGCATTCGTCATAGATCTGGTTTGCCGTTGAGAGGTCAAAGAACCAAAAATAATTCTAGAACAAGAAAAGGTAAAAGAAAAACTGTTGCTAATAAGAAAAAAGCAACTAAATAGTAAGTAATATGGCTAAAGCAACTGCAAAAAAACGTAAGGTTATAATTGAATCTTCTGGTGAAGCTCATATTAGTGCAACTTTTAATAATATCATTATTTCTTTAACAAATAAGAAAGGTGAAGTTATTTCATGGTCTTCTGCTGGAAAAATGGGTTTTAGAGGCTCTAAAAAAAATACTCCTTATGCTGCACAAATGGCTGCTGAAGATTGTGGTAAAGTAGCGCTTGAAGCTGGTTTGAAAAAGGTAAAAGTTTATGTTAAAGGACCTGGTAACGGAAGAGAATCTGCGATAAGATCTTTACACAATAGTGGTATAGAAGTAACCGAAATTATAGACGTTACCCCAATGCCTCATAATGGTTGTCGTCCACCTAAAAGACGTAGAGTATAATTAGACAAATAGTTTAATTATTTAAGTATAATCAAGATAGAGTATAAATTATCGAAGGATTTAGACCTGAATTCATAATTTCTATCTTAAATAAATTTTTATAATGGCAAGATATACTGGTCCTAGTACTAAAATCGCTCGTAAATTTGGCGAGGCAATTTTCGGAGAAGATAAAGCTTTCGAAAAAAGAAATTACCCTCCTGGACAACATGGAATGTCCAAAAAAAGAGGAAAAAAGTCTGAATATGCTATTCAATTAATGGAAAAGCAAAAGGCAAAATATACATACGGAATTCTTGAAAAGCAATTTAGAAATTTGTTTGAAAAAGCTGCTGCATCTAAAGGTGTAACTGGTGAAATTTTATTACAACTTTGTGAAGCTAGATTAGACAACGTCGTTTTCCGAATGGGTATTGCTTCTACAAGAAGAGCGGCAAGACAAATAGTTTCTCATCGTCATGTCACTGTTAATGGTGAATTAGTAAATATACCTTCATACCATTTAAAACCTGGAGATAAAGTTGCAGTTCGTGAAAAATCTAAATCTTTAGAATCAATCGAACGCTCTCTTTCAAATTCTAGTCATGTATATGAATGGATTACTTGGAATAATGATATAAAAGAAGGTACTTTCGTTACAGTTCCAGCAAGACTTCAGATCACAGAGAACATTAAAGAACAGTTAATAGTAGAATTGTACAACAAATAATAATTGACACCAGTCTAAAATTATGGCAATATTTAATTTTCAGAAACCCGATAAGGTTATCATGATTGATTCAACCGATTTTGAAGGAAAGTTTGAATTCAGACCTTTAGAACCAGGATATGGATTAACAGTTGGTAATGCTCTTAGAAGAGTGTTGCTGTCTGCACTAGAGGGTTACGCAATTACATCTATAAGAATAGAAGGTGTTGAGCATGAGTTTTCTACCATCCCAGGAGTAGTTGAGGACGTAACAGAGATTATTCTAAGTTTAAAACAAGTACGCTTTAAAAGACAAATTGAGGATATTGATAACGAGTCTGTAACAATTTCTATTACAGGAAAAGATCAAATCACAGCAGGTGATTTTCAAAAATTTATTTCTGGTTTTCAAGTTTTAAATCCAGAATTAGTAATCTGTAATCTTGAGTCTAAAGTTAATTTCAACATGGAATTAACTATAGAAAAAGGAAGAGGATATGTACCAGCAGAAGAAAATAAAAAACAAAATGCCTCTATAGGAACTATTTTTACAGATTCTATTTTTACACCTGTAAAAAACGTAAAATATGCAATTGAAAATTTTCGTGTTGAGCAAAAAACTGATTATGAAAAGTTGATTTTTGAAATTAAAACTGACGGGTCTATTAACCCAAAAGATGCTTTAACAGAAGCTGCTAAAGTTTTGATTCATCATTTTATGTTATTTTCTGATGAGAGAATAACTTTAGAAGCTGATGAAATCGCACAAACTGATTCTTATGATGAAGAATCTCTACATATGAGACAATTATTGAAAACTAAATTAGTTGATATGGATTTGTCAGTTAGAGCATTAAATTGCTTAAAAGCAGCAGAAGTAGATACGCTTGGAGATTTAGTTTCTTTTAACAAGCATGATTTGATGAAGTTCAGAAATTTTGGAAAAAAATCTTTAACAGAATTAGACGAGTTAGTTGCTATCAAGAATCTAACTTTCGGAATGGATTTAACTAAATATAAATTAGATAAAGACTAGTCATATTTTTGCGACTAGTTTAAAAATATTTTAAAATGAGACACGGTAAAAAATTTAATCACCTTAGTAGACAAACTGGACATAGAAAATCTATGTTAGCTAATATGGCTTGTTCACTAATTGAACATAAACGTATTAATACTACTGTTGCAAAGGCCAAAGCTTTAAAGCAATTCGTTGAGCCACTAATAACAAAATCTAAAGAAGATACTACTCACAATCGTCGAACAGTTTTTTCATATCTTAGAAATAAATATGGAGTTACTGAACTTTTTAGAGAAGTAGCTGCTAAAGTTGGAGATCGTCCAGGTGGTTATACACGTATTATAAAAGTAGGAAATCGTTTAGGAGACAATGCTGATATGGCTATGATTGAATTAGTAGATTTTAACGAGTTATATAACGGAGGAAAAAAAGAAGAGAAAAAGGCTAAAAGTAGACGTGGAGGTAAAGCAAAAAAATCTGACCCTACCTCAGAATCTTCTGAAACTGTTGCTGATGATGCTACGATAAGTCCTGAATAACTAAACTGGATGTAAATATAAAAGACAAACGTAATGTTTGTCTTTTTTTTTGGATTAATTTTGGTAATGTGGTCAAAAATAGTTGGTAAAAAAGTTTTTAAGCGTTATAAAATATAATATTTCCGAAAGTTTATAATTGGTTTCAATAAACTTTATTTATTTAGAGTTTTCAGTTTATAATGAATACTCGGCAAATTTTTTAAAATTGTAGCGCTTTCCTCGGGAGAAATATCTCTTTGTGCTTCTCCAAGCATTTCATAACCGACCATAAATTTTTTTATATTTGCGCTTCTCAACAACGGTGGATAAAAATGCATATGAAAATGCCATTCTTGATGGGAAATTTGATCTGTCGGAGCTTGATGAATACCGGCTGAATATGGGAATGAAGTTTCAAATAAATTATCATATTTTACTGTAATTTCTTTCAATATTTCTGAAAAACAAAGAGTTTCTTCATTTGTCATAGAAATTATATTGCTAAAATGTCTCTTACTTATAATAATCGTTTCATAAGGCCAGGTAGCCCAATATGGGACTAATACCACAAAATGTTTGTTCTCTATTACTATTCTTTCATCAAATTTTAATTCTTGATCTACATATTCTTTTAGTAAACTCTTTTTATGTTTTAAAAAATATTCTTTTAAATTTTTTTGAGTTTTTTCTATCTGAGTTGGTATTGATAATTGAGCCCATATTTGGCCATGAGGATGTGGATTACTACAACCCATTATACTACCTTTATTTTCAAAAATCTGAACATAATTTATATAATTTAGATTACCTAACTCAATATATTGTTCTTTCCATATTTGAATAATATTTTGAATTTCTGAAATTTCCATTTCTGGTATAGTAAGATTGTGTATTGGTGAAAAACAGACTACTTTATTTATACCTCTTTCAGGTTTTAATTTGAATAATTCTGTATTTAATTCATCTTGAAATACTTCTTCTTTTAGAAGTGCGGCAAAGTCATTTTCAAAAACATAACATGATTGATACTTCTCATTTTTCAATCCATTTGATCGAATATTTCCTGGGCATAAGTAACAAGTAGGGTCATACTCATGACTATTTTCTAATGATACTTTCTCATTTTGTCCTTGCCAAGGTCGTTTGGAACGGTGTGGTGATACCAAAATCCATTCATTTATTAATGGATTATATCTACGATGTGGATGTTCATTTTTATTAAACTGTTGCATTTTTATTTTTAAGAAATATATTCTGTAGTTCCATCTGAAATTTTTATTTTATAATATTTTAATTCGATATTAAATTTCAATTGATATTCTTTTGAAATTCTTTTTACTATTTGATTTTCTTCCCCTTTTTTTACAAGATTAATGGTACATCCGCCAAAACCGCCACCCATCATTCGTGCACCAAGAACTGATTTTTCTGTTGCAATACTTTCGACTAAAAAATCTAATTCTTCGCAACTCACTTCATAATCTTTTGATAATCCTTGATGGGTTTGAGTCATTAATCTTCCTAAATTTTCAAAATTTGATTCCTCAAATGCAATAACAGCATCTTTGACTCTTTGGATTTCCTTAACTACAAAAAGACAACGCTTAAAAATTAAATTTCCCATTGTATTTTCTAATTTCAAAACCATCTCTTCATTACAATCTCTAAATGTGCTTACATCCTTGAAATGTTGTTTTAAAATTTTCAAGCCAGTCTCAACTTCAATTCTTCTATCGTTATAACCAGAAGTCAAATGAGTATGTTTTACATTACTATCTAGTAAAAGAAATGTATAGTTTTTTAAATCTCCATTGTAATATTTATATTCTAATGTGTTACAATCAAGTTTTATAACTTTATTTTTTTTACCAAAAACAGATGCAAATTGATCCATAATTCCACAGTTGACTCCTACAAAAGTATGCTCTGATTTTTGTCCTATTAATGCTAATGTTTCTAATGTAAGTTTGCAATTATTTAATGAATTTATTGCAAAAGCAAAGCCACATTCCACAGCCGCAGATGAAGATAGACCAGCACCTATTGGAATTGTGCTACTAAAAACTGCGTTAAATCCGTTGATGATGAGTTTTTTTTCTTTAAATTGATTTATTACGCCAAGAATATAATTAACCCACATTTTTTCATTTGGTACAATTTTCTCATTAATATTGAATTCAAAAACAGCATCTAAATCTATGGCTACAATTTTACAATTAAAATCTTCTGATGGTGAGATTGCTATACAAACATATTTATTAACCGCAGCAGGAAGAACAAATCCGTCATTATAATCAATGTGTTCACCAATTATATTTATTCTTCCAGGAGATAAAAATATATGTTTAGGATTTTTTGCAAATATAGATTTGAAGTTTTCAGTAGTGCTCTTTATTAATTTCTTTTTCATTTACTCTAAATATTTTTTAATAAAATTAACCCAAGATTGATACCCAGACTCATTAAGATGTACACCATCAATAGTAAATTCTTTTTTCATCATATCTTTTTCATCTGCAAAAACTTCATGTAAATCTATAAGAGTGTAATTATTTCTTATTGCTTGATTTTTTAAAATATCATTTGTATTCTTGATTTTTGTTTGAATCATTTCTGTAGATGTAGGTAAAATTGTTTGAACATAAACTTTTGTTTTTGGACTGTAAAGATGGATATTACTTACTATTTTTAAAATATTTTCAGCAACATTATTAGCTGTAACACTATCAATAAATAAATCGTTTATTCCAATTTTTATAAAAATTTTACTTGGTTTGTAGTAATAAATTTCACCTAATCTGGCTAAAACTCCTTCAGTCATATCACCAGAAATGCCTCTGTTTTTTATTTTAATATTGTTAAATCTTTTACTCCAATCACCACCTTGTTCGGTTATACTATTTCCCAGAAAAACAATATCACCTCTATGTAAAGGATTATTTTTAAATTCTTTGATTCTTTCTGGATAATGTTTTTTTGTCCAATCAGAATGATTTTTAATCAAAATATTTTCAGATGGATATATGTTTTCTTTTGATATTGACATGGTACTTTTGCATGAAGCAAGTATTAATAAAAATAAAACAAATAGAATGTTTTTTTTCATTTTACAATTAAATTTAATTCGCAGGTAATTAATCCATTAGCTTTAGCTTCAAATTTTATTGATTCGGCATTTTTACCTCCTTGAAGTATAACCTGACATTTTCCGTTAAAAGCACTTCTTTGCCAAAATCCATCGAGACATTTATCTGCTTCATGAGAACTTGGATCACCGTTACCAACACCAATTATTTTTGCACCGCCTGATACATTAAATTTAATCATATTATCAGCTGTAGGAACTTCTTTACCGTCTTTATCAACAACTGAAATATTTATAACTGTGCCGTCAACACCTCCAGCTTGTATGCTAACTTTATCAGCTGTAAGAATTATTTGGTTTGCTTCACCTGTAGTTTCTACTTTAGTGGATATTATTTTATTATTTTTATGTGCAATAGCCTCAAGTTTACCAGGTTCATATATTACACTCCATTGCAAATGACTATTTTTTGGCATCGATTTTTTACCTAAACTTTTTTCGTTTAAAAATAATTCTACATCATCAGCATTCGAATTTACCCAAACATCAATGGGTTTACCTATTTTCTCTGGCCAGTTCCAATGTGGTGAAATATGCAAAATATCCTCGGTTGACCACCAGCTTTTGTAGTAGTAATATATATTTTTAGGAAAGCCACAAACATCCATAACTCCAAAATGTGAATTGATATTTGGCCATTTATATGGAGTTGGTTCACCACGATAGTCAAATCCTGTCCAAATAAAACCACCCATCCAGAAATCATTTTCTGCGGCTAATTTCCACCAATCTTCAGCTTTACTTGCCCACCAGGGCGCAATTATATCTTGGTCGGGCACATAAGCATGAATACTATCTTTTTCATAAATACCTCTTGTGGTTACAGTACTTCCCATTTCTGTTCCCAGCAATGGCTGGTTAGGATGTTCGCGATGATAATCTGATACAGCAAACTGTCGATAGTTAAATCCTCTAATTGGGATTATTTCGTTTACACCATTAAAGTCATTTCCCATATCTGCAGCATATGTACTAGTTCGTGATGGATCAAATTTTTGCTGCATTGCTAATAGCGATTGTCCGATTCGTTTTCCAAAATCATTAGCCTGAATATTCTGTTCTTCGTTTCCTATTGACCATAAAAATACAGATGGATGATTGCGATCGCGCTTTAAAAGTCGCTCAAATTGATCTTTATATTCTGCACTACTATTTAATAATCTTTGTTCGTCTAAAACTAAAATTCCTAAACTATCACAGGCATCTAAAAGTTCTGGCGCTGGTGCATGATGACTCGTTCGGTATGCGTTACTGCCCATTTCTTTCAATAATTTTATACGATAATATTGCATAAAATCTGGTAGCGCACTTCCTATTCCTGCATGGTCTTGATGGTTATTTGTTCCTTTTATTTTTATATTTCTTCCATTGAGGGAAAAACCATTTTTTGCATCAAATTTTACAGTTTTAACCCCAAAATTAACTTTTTTTGTATTTATAATTTGATTTTTCTGTTTGACAACTGATGTAATTTTATATAAATATGGATTTTCTAGCGACCATAAATTTACATTGTTAAGTAAAATTGTTTGTTTTATATTTGTTTTTTCGCCTGTAGAAATAGTAAACTCATGTTCTGATGTTTTAGAAATTTGTTTTCCATTTCGATCAGTTATAAAGGAATAAACGGTTGCTTTAGTCGAATTTAAATTTGAATTTTCAATTTCGGTTTCAATATTTATTTTAGCTACTTTGCCATTTACAGTGGAATGAACATACAACCCATCTTCTGGAATATGAATTTTATTCATAATTTTTAACCAAACGTGACGATAAATTCCTGCACCTTCATAAAACCATCCTTCATTTTGAGTTGCATCTACACGTACTACAATAACATTATCGTTTTTATAATCTATAAAATCGGTTATGTCATAAGATTTCCCGATGTAACCGCTGAAATTTGTACCAACATAAAAACCATTTATCCAAATAGTTGCATTTCTATAAATTCCATCAAATTGAATTTCAAATCGATTATTACGTTCTATTTTGTCAACTGAAAAATGTTTTCGGTACCAACCAATGCTCGTTTCAGGATATAATGCACCAATGGGTTTGTAACCATGACTATCCATTTCATGAGTTGTTGATTTTACAAAAGGAAGTTCTACAGCCCAATCGTGTGGCACACTTATAGAGGACCAAGCAGTATCAACATAGTTTTGGTTAATGACAATTTTTTCTGAAATATTTGATTTGTGAAATAATAAAATACTTCCATAATCAAAATCCTTTTCGGGATTAGATGAATTTCCTAAATGAAATTTCCAATCGTTGTCCAGACTTATTTTTTTTTGAGCAAATATTTCTGATGAGTTTATTAGTACCGAAACAAACAGAATAAACCAATAGTATGTTTTTAGATTCATAAATTTAATTTACTTTAAAAGCATCTAATGCTTCAGAAGGTTTTCCGTCAGCTTTCCATGCGCTTAAGCTATAACCACTCCATGATTTTTCACCTTCTGGTTCCCAATAAAAAACGCCTATTCCTTTATGATTAGGAACATCTTTAACTGCTTTTAAAGTTGCAATTAACATTTCTTTTGTGTTTTGTACTTTATCATATTCCCCTCCAACTTCTACAACCATGACTTCTTTTTTATAACGTTTAGCCATATCATTTAAATTAAATTTTAAATCAGAAATGGTTTCACTATAATCTTTTTTAATCCAATAAGGATAATATGACAATCCGATTATGTCATATTTTACTTTTTGTTTTGTAGCATTGTCAAAAAAAGTTCTGAATTTTTTATTGTTATTTCCTTCGTCAACATGAACAATTACTTTAATTTTTTTGTTTACTTTTTTTACAGCATCGTAACCTTTATTTAATAGTTGCCCTAGTTGTATCCAATTATTAGTACTGCCATCTGGCCACAACATGCCGCCAGGAATTTCATTGCCAACTTGAACCCATTCTGGAGTTATTCCTGCTGTTTTAAGAGCATTTATTACATCAAAAGTATGATTATAAACATCGTTTAACAGTTCAGAAAAAGTATGATTTTCCCAGGCTTTAGGTTTAAATTGTTTTGCAGGATCTGCCCATGAATCAGAGTAATGAAAATCAATCATAACTCTCATGCCCATTTTTTTAGCTCGCAAAGCCATAGCAACCGTTTCCTCTTTACTACAATGACCACTTGCTTTATCATTATTTGGATTGACCCAAACTCGTAGTCTAATTGAATTTATTCCTCGATCTTTTAATAATTGAAGGCAATCTTTTTCTCTACCATCTATATCGTAAAACTTATAGCCTGTTGCTTCCATCTGTGGCAACCATCCAACATCAGCACCTTTTGAAAATTCAGTATTTTTTGTTTTTTGTGAATATAGTGGCAGTACAAATAAAATAAAAAGAGGTAAAATTATATTTTTCATATTATTAATTAGGATTAAAAATATCTAGTACTGGTAACGCATTAAAATTAAAATCCCACAACGCTTGGTTTTCCCAGGGAGAACCATTTGTAGAAGTTGGTCCTCGAAAAGCTACCCATTCTGATCCCCAATAGCAAAAACCAATACCGTTTGTACTCTGTAAAATTGTATTTTTTAAAGTTGACAAAAATGCTTTTTGCCCATCATTTGAAGCTGGAAAAGCTGGAATTAATTGACTTGTAAGCCCAAAAACATTATTAGTATAATCGTTATAACCTAAAGTAAATGGATAGGCAGTTTCAGCTATTACAACTTTTTTATTGTATAACTGACCCAAAGAATTTATTGTATTTTGAACAGTTACTAAGTTTTTTCCGTGATATAACGGATAATATGACAAACCAATCAAATCGTAGTCAATAGTTTTAATTTTGTCATAGAAATAAGCGGCACCGTCAGTTCCTGCATAATGAATCATAATTTTTGTGCTTGGAGCTACACCTCTAATAGTTGAACTTGCGACTTGCAAAAGTTGCAAGCATTGAGATTGATTTGTTGATAATTTTCCTTCTGGGAATAATAATCCATCATTTATTTCATTACCTATTTGATAAATATCTGGATGAATTTCGCTTAAAACCAAGTTTGTATAACTTGCAACAGCCAATTTTAAATCTGAAAATGATAAATTTTGCCACACTACAGGCTTTACTTGTGCACCTGCATCTGCCCAAGTATCTGAATAATGAACTGTTAACCAAACTTTCATACCAGCTTGAGTAACTCTTGTTGCCAATGCTTTTACTTCTGCTAATCCAGAATGTATGTCGGATGGATCTTTCCAAAGTCGAATTCTGACATAGTTACAACCTGAGTTTTTTAGTGTTGTCAAGGCATTTTCTGCTTGATTATTGTTTTTATAAATTGTTCCTTCACTTTCAATTAACGGAAGAAATGACATATCAGCACCTCTTATAAATTCTTGTGTTGCACCTGTCGGGGTTGGAGTAAGATTATTAGTTTCGTTTGAAGAGCACGAACAAATAATAATGGTAAATATCAAGGCTAATTTTTTCATAATTATTTTTTTTCAAATTTGAAGGTTGTATTATTTGTATATATTGAATCTTTTGTAAGAACAGAATTTGGAAAATGAGAATGATTTGGGGCATCTGGAAAATTTTGAGTTTCAAAACAAATACCACTTTTATTATGATACATACTATTCTCTTTACCAGATATTTCATCAAAACAATTGCCACCCACATAAACATGCACTGAGGGCTGATTCGTTTTAACTGTCATTTTAATATTTTTTTTAGAACTATATAAAGTTGCGCAATTTTCATTGTTTAAAACATATGTTGTGTCCATAGTTTCTAAACATTTTTTTTTCACTTGATAATTGGATGAGTTATTGGTTAAATCTATAAATTTTCCAGATGGAATTTGTTCGTTGTTAGTTTCTAAAATCTGATTTGAATTTATTAATAATTCTTGATTAAGAATATTTTCAGAATGTCCATCTAAATTAAAATAGCTGTGGTTTGTTAAATTTATAATGGTATCTCGATTGGATTTTGCAAAAAAGTTAATTTTTAATTCGTCGTCTTCAGTCAAAATATAAGTTACTTCGATGAGCACTTCTGCAGGATAATTCTCTTCACCATCTTCACTAATATATTGAAAAGTTAAAGAGGTTTCATTTTGTTTTGAATCTTTTATAAATTTCCAATTTTTTGTGCTAAACCCATAATTTCCGCCATGAAGATGATTGTTTCCATGGTTTTTATTTAGTTGATATTTTTCAGAATTTAAGGTAAATTGACCATTATTAATCCTTCCCGAATATCGGCCTATTGTTGTTCCAAAGTAAGGAGGACTTGGTAGTAGGAATGAATTAATATATTTATCTAAATCGTTAAAGCCCAAAACCACATCAGTTTTTGAATTATTTTCTGTAGGGATTTTAAGAGAAGTAATTGTTGCTCCATAATTTATTACAGATAACTCAATTCCATTTTTATTATGTATTGTATATTCAAAAATTTCAACTCCGTCAGGAAGTATACCAAATAATTTGTTGCTTGTTAGAGATTCAATTTGATGATAATTTAGTTTTTCCACAATAATTAAATAATGATAATATCAAATTTATGTAAATAACTCATCAAACCATACTACTACCTACCAGTTTTTTTATATCTTGCTACCAGTTATATCGTTTTCGTAATTTTAGTTTTTGATATTTTATGAAATTAATTACAATAGATAAATATTCATCTGTACCAAAATATAAACAGATTATACTTTCAATTGAGTCTGCAATAGCTCAAAACAGATTGAAACGTAATGAAAAACTTCCTTCCATTAATAAAATTAGCCTAGAATTTTCATTGTCCCGAGATACTGTTTTATTAGCCTATGATGCTTTAAAAAAACGCGGTATTATTTATGCCATTCTAGGAAAAGGATATTATTTAAAAAGCACAGAATTTATTTTTGAAAGACGGATATTTTTATTGTTTGATGAATTGAATACGTTTAAAGAAGAAATTTTCAATTCATTTTTGAGTACAATAAATAACTCGGCACAAATTGATATTTTTTTTCATCATTTTAATGAAAAGATGTTTCACAAGTTAATAAAAGAAAGCAACGGGAATTATACAAAATATATAATCATGCCAACAAATTTTGTAAATGCAATCGATTCAATAAAAATTTTACCAAAAGAAGATGTTTTTATTTTAGATCAGACTAATCTGTCTTTAAAAAAATATCCTGCCATTTATCAGAATTTTAAAAAAAATATGTATGATTCATTAGTTAAAGGTAAAACCTTATTGGAAAAATATTCAAAACTGATTTTAATTTTTCCCGGTTTCAGAGAACCAATTGGTATGGTTGAAGGGTTTGAGAATTTTTGTTTTAACTATAGTTTTGAAAGTCAAATTATGGATTCTTTTGATATTAAAATAATTTCAAAAGGCGAGGTTTATATCATTCCAAATGATAATGATTTAGTTAAAGTTATTGAACAAGCACAAGTTCAGAATTTAAAAATTGGAATTGATATTGGTATTATTTCCTACAATGATATGCCTTTAAAAAAAGTAGTTGTGAATGGGATTACTACAATCTCGACTGATTTTTTTGCAATGGGTAAAATACTGGCAACTATGATTTTAAATAATAGTAAAATTCAAATTGAAAATGAATGTAAATTGATAATTAGGAATTCATTATAGTAACAAAAATTATAATAAATCTAAAATTCGCTCTAGTGCCATACCTCGCGAACCTTTTATGAGAATGATTGTCTTTTTGTTTTCAATCTTAAATTCAGTTTTAAACTCCTCAAAACTAGTATAAAACTCAAAGTTTAATTGCATTTTTTTAGCTTTGTAAAAATTAATCCCTACAAAATAGCATTTAATCAAAGGGAAATCACCTAAATAATTTATAATTTCTTGGTGTTCTTTACCGCTCTCATCTCCAAGTTCAAACATATCCCCAAGAATAATGATTTTATTTTTATTTTCTAATTGTATAAAATTTTCAAGAGCCACTTTCATACTGCTGGGATTTGCATTGTAGGCATCTAAAATTATTTCGAAATTATTTTTTTGAACTAACTGCGATCTATTATTTGTTGGAAAATAACAAGAAAGTCCATCTTTAATATCTTCATCAGAAACTTTAAAATGGTTGCCAATTAAAATTGAAACAATGATATTATTTGCATTATAAAGACCTATTAAATTTGATTTTATCACAATATCATCATACTTTATTTCTACAAAAGGATTTGCATTTATTTCATTTATAAATAGATCACTATTTTTGTTTTCACTACTAAAGGAAATTCGTTTTATAGACCTTGTTTTTTCCTCTTGTAGTTTATCATCTAAATTAATAAATGCAACTTTGTTAGTTTTAATAAGATAATCATACATCTCGCTTTTCCCTTTTACTACTCCTTCAACTCCACCAAAACCCTCTAAATGGGCTTTCCCGAAATTAGTAATATAACCAAAATCAGGTTGTGCAATTTGACAAAGAAATTCAATTTCTTTTTGATGATTAGCTCCCATTTCTACAATCCCAATTTCTGTTTGGGAATTAAAAGATAAAAGTGTAAGTGGAACTCCAATATGATTATTTAGGTTGCCAAGAGTTGCTTTGACATTATATTTTTTTGAAAGAACAACATTTATTAACTCTTTAGTAGTAGTTTTTCCGTTACTTCCAGTAAGCGCAATAATAGTAATTTTTAAATAGATTCTATGAAATTTTGCAAGCTCTTGAAGTGTGGTTAAAACGTCATCTACTAAAATAGTTTTTTCGTTAATAAAAAATTCTTTGTTATCTATAACAACATAAGATGCTCCTTTTTCTAATGCTTGAGATGCAAAAGTATTTGCGTCAAAGTTTGCCCCCTTTAAAGCAAAGAATATTGAATTTTTTTCTATTTTTCGAGTATCGGTTGTGACTGATTTGTATTTTAAAAAAAGTTGATGTAAATTTTCTAAATTCATAATGATTGATTTATATAAAAATAAAAGCCCTAAAATAGGGCTTTTATAATATTAAATAAAATAAATTTTAATTTCTTGGTCTTTTCTTTTTATCTGATTTTGGACCAACTCTAGACATTGCACATCTAAAACCAATATAATCTGTAGCCATATCCTGCGGAAAATAGCGTCTTTGAGCAGGATCTAACCAATAAGCTCTGTCTCTCCAAGAACCACCTTTGTAAACTCTAACATCGTCATTAACCAAAGTTGTTCTTTTATTTGACTTATCATACTTACGAATCATATTCCCAATACTATCGGTCGAAACATTGTGTACTGGTGAATCATACATTCTTTGATTATCTTTTAATTTAGTACCTTCTTCCGAACCTGCTCCAAAATCAAAATATCTAGATGATTGTTTATCTCCATCTCTATAGTTTTTTTCATCGCTTTTGTCAAAATTTTGTCTTAAATAAGTTTCTTTATCATCAACTGGAACTTGAGCAATTTGACCTACAAAGTTTCTAGCCATTACACGACCATTTGCTAATGTATCAAATTTTTGGGTTTCAGTTGTAATTAATTCAACTTTACCATCTTCGCCAATTTTATTTTTTTCGTAAACATTTCCTCTAAAATAGTTGAAATCATTTGCTTCATCATCAATAATAGGTCTGTATACGTCGGCAACCCACTCGGCAACATTTCCAGCCATATCATACAATCCAAAATCATTTGGTGGATACGATTTTACTTTATTTGTGATATCAGCACCATCATCAGACCATCCTGCGATTCCGCCATAATCTCCTTTACCTTGTTTGAAATTTGCAAGTTGATCGCCTTTAATTTGTCTTTTCTTAGATCTAGTATAACTTCCTGACCATGGATATTTTTTCTGTCCTTTGTAAGAATTATATTCTCTTTGTCCTACATCAGCAGCAGCTGCATATTCCCATTCAGCCTCAGTCGGAAGTCTATATTCTGGTAAAATTAAACCAGATGTTCTTTGAGCGTAAACATTTTTTGCTTCTTTAGTTCCACCTTTACCATCGGTTGTTGGTTTTGCTTTTGAATTTCTTCTCCCTTTTAATACAATTTTATCATCGCCACCAAAAGTTTTAGTCGGTGCAGCAAGATAAGTGTTAGTACTAAAAGTTGATTCTGCTTTTGTATCAACAACTTTAGCATCTTTTTTCAAAAATCCTTCTCTTTCTAACACAGATTCATTTACTCTATCAGTTCTCCATTTGCTAAATTCAGCTGCTTGAATCCAATTTACTCCAACCACAGGATATTCAGCATAAGCTGGATGTCTTAAATAATTTTCGGTCATTGTTTCATTGTAACCTAAACGATTTCTCCATACTAGCGTGTCTGGTGAAGCGCCTTCATAAATGTTTTTGTAATTTTCTTCTTCTGGCGGAAAAACTCTTTTTAACCAATCTAAGTATTCCATATACATTAAATTTGTTACTTCAGTTTCATCCATGTAGAATGATTGAACGTGTTGTTGCGTTGGCGTGTTGTTCCAATCGTGCATTGGGTCGTCTTGTACTTTCCCCATTGTAAATGTTCCACCTTCGACTAACACTAAACCTGGGCCAGTTTCTTGTTTTTTGAAGTTTGAAGCATACTGAAAACCACCTTTTTTGTCATTGATTTTCCAACCAGTGGCTTTTGAGGAGTTTTTAGAGCTGGATTTTTTACTACAACTTGCAGTAAATCCTGCTATTATTACTAGAGATAGTAATAATTTGATTGTCATAATTTGTTTTACTTTCATACTTTAGTAGGTAATAATTTCGGTGCAATATACCAAATAACCGATAAACTGCAATACGATGAATTAAATTTTTAAAAAAATATTTACATTTAAACTGATAACGCTTTATTTTATATTTTATTGTTTTTATTTTTTTTTATTTAATTTCTGTAAACATATTAATTGGTTTAATTTTGCGTTATTAAATCTGATGAAAAATATTTTAATTTTACTATTATTTTTTACTAGCTTTTTTGTTCATAGTCAACAAAATGGAACCTTAAATATTGACTGGATTGAAAAAACAGAATTTTCTTATGGAAATTTTAAATTCAATATACCTCAATACAAATCAGATAGTTACAATTTTAATATTGATAAGAAGGAGTTGCAATTTGTACAAAAAATTCCTGTAAATTCTTCTGTTGATGAAAATTCTATTCAAGCATCAAATATTGTTTATGAAACGATATCGGATTATCAGCTAGGGGATTTGTCAAGAAAAAATATTCCATCTCAATTAAATCTTGTTCTTAAAAATATTTATTCTAGAGATGAAATTACTGCGTTACTTTCTTTTTCGCCTATTATAAAAGAGGGTTCAGAATTTAAAAAAATTAAATCATTTTCCTACAATTTTTCTTTTGATTTAAATTCAAATAAATCAAATTTTAGTTCACAATCAGTTCAAGCTATTTCAAATTCAGTACTTTCAGCAGGTACATTTTACAGGTTTTATGTAGAAAAATCGGGTGTTTATAAAATTTCTAAAGGTTTTCTTAACGAATTAGGATTTAATCCTGATGGTGTAAATCCTTCTAAGATTAAAATTTTTGGAAACGGAGGCAGGATGGTTCCTTTGTCTAACGCTGTTTACTATCCAAATGATTTGATTGAAAATGCAATTCAAGTAATTGGTGAAAGTGACGGAAATTTTGGTGACGATGATTACATTCTTTTTTATGCCGAAGGAATGGATAATTGGAGTCAAGAAAACAATTCGCATTTAAATTTATATGATACTAAATCGTATTATTATGTAACAGCCGATGCTACCGATGGAAAACGAATAACAAATTTTCAAGAACCAACAGGAGCAACTACTTTAAACTTGGTAACCTATGATGATTATCAATTTCACGAAGTCGATTTAACAAATATTGGTCGATTGGGTAGAACTTGGTATGGAGAAGATTTTAGTTTGAATAATGAACAAACTTTCGATTTCAATTTTCCTAATATTGATAGCTCTTCACAAACACAATTAAATGTTCATGCAGGAGCAAATTCATTTGTAACTACAAACTTTGCAGTTACTGCAAACACAACAAGTGTTGGTTCTATTTCAATTTCAGGATTTTTGCTAAATGGAGCTCAAGTTGCATCAGATGGAAATTTACCAACAGCAACTATAACAAGTACCCCAACTTTTTCGATAAAATTGAAATATGATAATAATGGTGTTCCAACCTCAAAGGGTTATTTAGATTATATTATTTTAAAAACAAAAAGTAATTTGGTAGGTTTCGGAAAACAATATCGTTTTCAATATAATAATGCGCAAAGTCAAACAGGAATTGTAAATTATCAATTCAGTAATTCAGGTTCTATAAAGCAAGTTTGGGATATCAGTGATATTTATAATGTAACAGCAATAGCTAATTCTTCAAATTCTAATTTTTCATTCAAAGATAATCTTGGCACCTTAAAAAAATATATAGCAGTAGACGAAACTGATTATTATACCCCTTTAAAAAGTCAATCAATATCGGTAACTAATCAAAATATTAAAGGAACTATTTTTAATAATTCACAAGGGAATTTTCAAGATATAGATTATTTGATAGTCACGCCTCAGTTTTTAAATTCTCAGGCAGAAAACTTAGCAAATTTTCATCGTGCAAATTCGGGATTAAATGTTAAAGTAGTTACTTTAGAAAGTATTTACCAAGAGTTTAGCGGTGGTAAACAAGATATTGGAGCCATTAGAAATCTTGTAAAATACATTTATCAAAATGCTTCATCACCTAGTCAGCGCATAAAATATTTAAATTTATTTGGCGATGCCTCTTTCGATTTTAAAGATAGAATTCCAAACAATACTAATATTGTTCCTATTTTTCATGCTTTAAATAGCAATTATAACGGAGAAGCTTCTTTTGCATCAGATGATTATTTTGGTTTGATGGATACTAACGAAGGCGATCCTACTTACAACTATGGTATTGATGTAGCAGTAGGTCGAATGATTGTTTCATCTGTGCAGCAAGCAGACGAAATGGTTAATAAAGTGGTAGAATATCATGATAAAAAATCTTATGGAAGTTGGCGAAACAATTATGTTGCTATTTCTGATGATACCGATAAAGATTCTGACATAACACTACAAGATTTTCAAAATAATCTCACAGATGTAATCTATGCAAATAAACCATTTCTTAATTTCAAAAAAATATTGCTCGATTCCTATCAGCAACAAACTTCTGCTGGTGGCGACAGATATCCGCAGGCAAAAGAAGATTTGAGAAATGCTTTCGAGAAAGGAGCTTTAGTTTTTAATTATCTTGGCCATGGTGGAGAAGATGGATTAACTCAGGAACGAATTTGGGATAAATTTGATGGTGCGAATTTTAATAATCAGTACCGATATCCTTTATTTATTACAATAACTTGCGATTTTTCGAGATTTGATAATCCTTACAAAAAAACTGCAGGAGAATATACCTACTGGAATCCAAAGGGTGGCGCAATAGAAATGATTACCACAATTAGAGAAATTGGTCAAGGTAGTGCTGAGGTATTTAATAACGAATTAGCAAAAAAATTATTTGCCTACGGTTCAAATAATTATCCATCGATAGCAGAAGCATTACGGTTAGCAAAAAATGCTAGTAATAATAATTCGGCAACAAAAGTGGTTTTCATTCTTGGCGATCCTGCTTTGATGTTAGCAATTGCAAAACCCAAAATTGTATTGACAAAAGTAAATGATGTTTCAATTACTCAACCAATTGACGATTTTAAAGCATTGAGTTTTGTAAAATTAACAGGAGAGGTTCAAGATGAAAATGGAAACCCGTTACCGAGTTATAATGGCGAGCTTGCCGTAAATATATTCGATAAAAACTACACCCGTTCTACTTTTAATAATGATGGTTTTAGTCCACCGATAAGCTTTACAAATCTTGGCGAAACTATTTTTAGAGGAAATGCTTCAATCAATAATGGTTTATTTGAATTTGGTTTTGTGGTTCCAAAAGACATAAAAATTCCTGTTGGAAACGGGCGATTAAATTTTTATTCTAAAAGAGATCAAATATTACTAGACAAATCAGGATATAACTTAGACATTAAGGTAGGTGGAATTAATTTAAATGCTGTTGCCGATGTAACGCCACCAAAAGTAAGATTGTACATGAACGATGAAACGTTTGTAAACGGAGGCATAACAAATCAATCTCCCTTTTTTCTAGCTTTTGTTACTGACGAACATGGCATTAACACTGCGAGCGGTATTGGACATGACATCGTTGCTATATTAGATGGTGATGCCACTAAACCCTATATTTTAAACGATTATTATGAAACGGTTTTAAACGATTATACTAAAGGCAAAATTAGATTTCCTTTTAGAAATTTAGCTTTAGGATTACACACAATAACATTTAAAGTTTGGGACGTTTATAATAATTTTATAACAACCGAAATTCAGTTTGTAGTAGTTGGAGATGACGATGTTACTCTTACCAATGTTTTAAATTATCCTAATCCGTTTGTAAATTATACCCAGTTTTGGTTTACGCATAATAAACCTTATGAACCTCTCGAAGTTCAAGTACAAATTATAACAATTACAGGAAAAGTGGTTAAAACAATCAATCAGTTTGTGACTGATGAAGGATTTTTATCCAGAGATATTTCTTGGGACGGTAAAGACGATTTTGGCGATAGCATAGGCAAAGGAGTCTATATTTACAGGCTGACAGTCAAGTCGACCGTCACAAACAAAAAATCAGAAAAAATAGAAAAACTTGTTATACTTTAATAAAATACTATATTTGTTTAATTATTTGAAATCTAAAAATGAAAAAAATTGCGTTAATTATTGTACTAATTCTAACCACACAATTCATAAAAGCTCAAGAAAGAGTCATTACAACTGGAGTTCCTTTTTTACTAGTTGCAGCCGATGCTCGTTCAGCCGGTATGGCTGATCAAGGTGTTGCAACTTCTACAGATGCTTTCTCACAACAATGGAATCCTGCAAAATATGCTTTTGCCAAAAGCAAACAAGGTTTTGCCACCAGTTATACCCCATATTTGACACAACTTGTAAATGATATTTCTCTAGGTCAGGTTAATTATTATAATAGAATAAACGAGCGAAGTGCTTTTGGAGCTAGTTTACGTTATTTTGGATTGGGTGAAATAGAATTACGTCAGAACTTTGATGATCCTGCAAATGTTGTAAAACCAAACGAACTAGCATTAGACGGTTCCTATTCGCTAAAGTTAAATGATCACTTTGCAATGGCAGTTGCGGGACGATACATTCGTTCAAATTTGAAAATTGCCGATGCTAATACCGATTCTAAACCAGCTTCTACTTTTGCAGTTGATGTTGCAGGATATTATCAATCAGAAGAAGTAGCTTTTAATACCTTCAACGGGAGGTATCGTTTCGGATTTAATTTCCAAAACATGGGTCCAAAAATTAGTTATGATAATACAAAAAGCGATATTACTTCTAATTATTTACCAGCTAATTTGAAAATAGGAGGTGGCTTTGATTTTATACTTGATGAGTACAACAAAGTTGCGGTAAGTGTAGAGCTTGCTAAGTTATTAGTTCCAACTCCTCAAAATCCGGATTTAAATGGTGATGGTACTGTAACAGATTCTGAAAGAACAGAAAATAATAATAATTATAAAAATATAAGTTGGACTTCTGGAATTTTCAGATCATTTAATGATGCTCCAGGAGGATTTAGTGAAGAGTTAAAAGAAGTAACCTACTCAGTAGGATCGGAGTATACATACCAAGATTCGTTTTCAATGCGTTTAGGATATTTTCACGAAAGCCCAATGAAAGGAGCTAGAAAATTCTTTTCACTAGGTGCTGGATTTAAGTATAATGTAGTTCGAGTTGATGTGTCTTATTTGTTTAATGCATCACAAATTAAAAGCCCATTAGAAAACACCTTGCGATTCTCACTAACATTCAATTTTGGCGATAAATATGATGATTTGTAAATTGAAACTAACACAAAATTTTATCCAAATTTCCACAAGAGATTTGGATTTTTTTTCCCAAAAAAAATAACTTTTTGCATTTATGAAAGAAATAAAAATTACAACAAACTTTGAAGCTTATTTAAATCAAAATGAATTATCTGATGACAATCAGTCCTTGATGAAACAAGCTGTTGAAGTTAGAAAAAATGCGTATGCACCTTATTCTAGGTTTAAAGTTGGAGCGGCAATTTTGCTAGATAATGGCAAGGTTATTTTAGGTTCAAACCAAGAAAATGCGGCATATCCGTCAGGACTTTGTGCTGAGAGAGTTGCTATTTTTCAAGCTGGTGCACTCTATCCTAATTCTAAAATTTTGAAAATTGCAGTATCTGCAGCTTCTGAAACAAATCAAACAATAGCTCCAATACCGCCTTGTGGAAGTTGCAGACAATCATTATCTGAATATGAAATAAAACAACAATCGCCAATCGAAATTTATTTTATGGGAGAAACGGGAGAAGTTTACAAATCAAATTCTATAGAAAATTTATTACCGTTTTCGTTTAGTAAAAAGAATTTATAAAATTAAAATTTGTTGCAAGAAGAAATTTCATCAATTTAAGTACCTTCGTTATATTAAATTTTAATTATGAAAATAGCAATTGTATGTTATCCAACATTTGGTGGAAGTGGAGTTGTAGCAACCGAATTGGGCTTAGAACTAGCACATCGAGGACACGAAATTCACTTTATAACATACAAACAACCAGTACGATTAGCTTTAATGAATTCAAATGTTCATTACCATGAAGTTAATGTTCCCGAATATCCTTTGTTTCATTATCAGCCCTACGAGTTGGCACTTTCTAGCAAATTAGTCGATACAGTCAAACTACATAAAATAGAATTATTACATGTTCATTATGCCATACCCCATGCTTATGCAGGATATATGGCAAAACAAATGTTAAAGGATGAAGGTATAAAAATTCCTATGGTTACAACATTACATGGAACTGATATTACACTTGTGGGTAATCATCCGTTTTATAAAACTGCTGTAAGTTTTAGTATTAATAAATCTGATATTGTGACTTCGGTTTCACAAAGTTTAAAAGAGGCAACTTATGAGCTTTTTAACATAAAAAAAGATATTCATGTCATTCCAAATTTTATTGAACTCGGAAAAATAAGAAATGAATCGGAGATACGATGCGAACGATTTGTGATGGCAAAACAAGATGAATTTATCATTACACATATTAGTAATTTCAGAAAAGTAAAGCGAATTCCAGATATAATAAAAATTTTTTACAAAATCCAACAATCAATTCCAGCCAAATTAATGATGGTAGGAGACGGACCCGAGCGTGAAAAGGCAGAAAGACAGTGTGAAGAATTAGGTATTCAAGAAAAAGTTATTTTTTTTGGAAACAGTAACGAAATCGATAAAATTTTATCCTATTCTGATTTGTTTTTGTTACCATCAGAAACCGAAAGTTTTGGTTTAGCCGCGTTAGAAGCAATGGCATGGGGAGTTCCAGTAATTTCTACTAATACAGGTGGATTGCCAGAAGTTAACTTTGACGGAATTTCTGGATTTTTAAGTGATGTAGGAAATGTAGACGAAATGGCAAAAAACGCGATAAAAATTCTTGAAAATCCAGAAATATTGGCAACTTTTAAAAAAAGGGCACTCTCTGTAGCTACTCAATTCGATATTGCAAATATTTTACCATTATATGAAGCTTTGTATCAAAAAGCGGTTAACAATATTTAATTTATGAAAAAAGTTATTCTTTTATCCTTGTTTTTAATAATTACATCGTGCAGTTCGCTAAAAAAACCAATGGTTACTCAACCGTTGTATGATATTTTGTTTGGGAGCGAAACAGGTGGAGGATCATTTCAGTTTTATGAAATTATATCTGAAGAGAACGAATTTAAAATGCTACTTGGTGATGATATGATAAAACCATATGTTACAAAAGACGATATTAAAACCTGCAACTTTATTTTAGTAAATCTCGGCGAAAAACCATCAGAAGGTTATACAATTAAGGTTCAAAATATTGAAGAATTATCAGATAAAATAGTGATTACTTTAAAAGAAATTCCACCTACAAAAAATGTTAATGCGGTGACCAGAAAACCTTGTTATGTTATTAAAATCAAATCTAAAAAAACAATTGAAATCAAATAATTCAACCGTGAATGGTTTCTTGTTTTCCGTAGTTAGTAATTAAAACGCCTTCATATTCTATCCATTCTTTCCAGCGCGAGTCTACAGCCGGTTTGTTTTTGCCATATTTTCTAGCAAGCGTTAAAAATGTAGTATAATGTCCAGCTTCGCTAATCATTAAATCTCGATAAAATTTTGCTAATTTTTCGTCGGTAATATTTTCAGAAAGTGTTTTGAAACGTTCACAGCTACGAGCTTCGATCATTGCCGAAAATAACAGTCGGTCTACCAAAGCATCATTGCGACTGCCATCTTTTTTCAAAAATTTGAACAATTCATTTACATAATTATCTTTTCGTTCTCTGCCTAGAGTTAAGCCACGTTCTTTTATTATATTATGAACCATCTGAAAATGTTCGACTTCTTCTCGTGCAATTTCAAGCAATTCTGTAACTAAATCCTCCAGTTCAGAGTTATAGGTAATCATGGTTATGGCATTTGTTGCTGCTTTTTGCTCGCACCAAGCATGATCGGTAAGAATCTCTTCAATATTTGACTCTACAATTGTTACCCAACGAGGATCGGTTGCTAATTTAAGTCCTAACATTTCACTTTAATTTTAAATTGATGTAAAAATAAATCTTTTCTTTGTAAAGTATTTATTATTATGCAAAATTCTAAAATTTTATTAATTATTGGCTTTGTTTTTCCTGAGCCAAAATCGTCGGCTGCAGGATGCAGAATGTTGCAATTGATTTCGATTTTCAAATCAAATAATTATAAGATTACCTTTGCCACAACTGCTCAGAATCTAGAATTTTCTGAAAACTTGAAGAATTTAGAAATAAATGTCGATTCGATTGAATTGAATAATTCTTCATTTGATCAATTTATAATTAATTTAAATCCTGATGTAGTATTATTTGATCGATTTATGGTAGAAGAACAATTTGGATGGCGCGTTTCTGAAAATTGTCCAAATGCAATAAAAATATTAGATACCGAAGATTTACATTCTTTAAGATTTTCTAGGCAAGTTGCACATAAAGAAAATCGTGAATTTGAGTTTGAAGATATGTTAAAATCTGAGTATGCAAAACGAGAAATTGCAAGTTTATATCGCTGTGATATTTCACTTTTTGTATCTCAATTTGAAATCGAAATACTCAAAACTCATTTTCAAATTCCAGAAAATTTACTTTATTATTTACCAATTTTTGCATCAAAAATTGATAACGATATACCAACATTTAAGCAAAGAAATGATTTTATATTTATTGGAAATTTTCTGCATGATCCAAATTGGGATTGTGTTCTTTATCTTTCAGAAATTATTTTTCCTAAAATTCGAGAGGTATTACCTGATGCTAAAATGTTGATTTATGGAGCCTATTGTTCTCAGAAAGTTCTTCAACTTCATAAACCCAAAAACAATTTTTATATTATGCAAAGAGCTGAAAATGCTTTTGAAGTTGTAAAAAAAGCAAAAGTTGTACTTGCACCATTACGATTTGGAGCTGGAATAAAAGGAAAACTTTTAGAAGCAATGCAATGTGGGACACCAAGTGTTACAACAAAAATAGGTGCAGAGGCGATGTCTGGAAATTATAATTGGAATGGTTTTATAGAGGACAACCCAGAGGAGTTTGTGGCTAAAGCTGTAAATTTATATCAAGAGGAGTCAATTTGGAATAAAATGCAACACAATGGATTTGAAATTTTAGAAAATCGGTATTCAAAATCTCTTTTTGAAACTGATTTTATAGAAAAAATTGAAAATTTAGTACAAAATAGAATAAAGAACAGAAACAAAAATTATGTTGGAATTTTGCTTCAATCACAACAATTATTGAGTACAAAATATATGTCAAAGTGGATTGAAGAAAAAAACAGAAATAAACAAACAAATATGTAAATTTAGTCAAACTTTTGAAGCATGCTTTTATGATTAAAAAATTTAGTGTTGGCAGTCTTTATGCAGGAATTGGAGGTATTTGTTTAGGATTTAAGAATTCAGGATTTGAATTATTATGGGCAAACGAATATGACAAAAATGCATGTATAACGTATAGAAATAATTTTAACCATTCGCTAATAGAAGGTGATATTTTGAATTTAGATATCGATTTAATACCAAAAGTTGATATTCTTACAGCAGGATTTCCGTGTCAGCCTTTTTCGGTTGCCGGTTATCGAAAAGGATTTGATGACGCTAGAGGAAATCATTTTTTTAAAATTTTGGATTTTGTAGATTTTATGCGCCCAAAAGTAGTTTTCTTAGAAAACGTTAAAAATTTAGTTAGCCACGATAAGGGAAACACCATAAAAATAATTCAAAAATCGCTACTCGACAGAGATTATACGTTTCAATATAAAGTATTGAATACCAAAGATTATGGAAATATTCCTCACAATAGAGAGCGAATTTTTATGATTGCATTTGATAAAAATTTCATTAAAAACTCTGATGAACCATTTGAGTTTCCTGAAAAGGAAAAATTATCTAAAAATGTTGAAGATGTTTTAGAGAATAAGCAAGTTGATGAGCAATTTTATTATAACGAAAACCGTTATATGTTTAAAATGTTGCAAGATGAAATGAAAAATGAAAACACAATTTATCAGTTTAGAAGACAATATATTCGCGAAAATAAATCTAATGTTTGTCCAACATTAACAGCAAATATGGGAACTGGCGGACACAATGTGCCACTTATTAAAACTGTATTTGGGTTTAGAAAATTAACGCCACGAGAGTGTTTGCGATTTCAAGGTTTTCCAGAAACATATACTATTCCTAGTATTTCAAATTCGCACTTATATAAGCAAGCAGGAAATTCGGTTAGTGTTCCCGTTATCGAGGCAGTTGCAAAAAAAATTAAAAAGATTTTAGATATGCAATTGCCACAAATTTTAAAAGATTAAAACTTATTTATAAAGTGAATATAAACCAAAAATATATTTTACGTTGTTTAGAATTAGCAAAAAATGGTTTGCCAAGTTCAATGCCAAATCCTTCGGTTGGTGCTGTTATAGTTTATAATGATGTAATTATTGGTGAAGGATTTACATCTAAATATGGTGGGAATCATGCTGAGGTAAATGCCATAAATGCTGTAAACGACAAATCGTTGTTATCAAAATCGACTTTATATGTGAATTTAGAGCCTTGTAGTCATTTTGGAAAAACACCACCTTGTTGCGATTTGATTATTAAATACAAAATACAACGAGTTGTTGTGGGGACTTTAGATAGTAACGAAAAAGTTTCAGGAAATGGAATAAAAAAAATTAGAGAATCTGGGGCAACAGTTATTGTTGGTGTTTTAGAAAATGAATGTAAAAAAATAAACAAACGATTTTTTACATTTCATGAAAAAAAGCGTCCTTATATAATTTTAAAATGGGCTGAAAGTTTAGATGGATTTATAGCTCCAGAAAACAAAAATTTAAAAATTGACAGAGCCCCATTTTGGTTAACCAACGAATTTTCAAGACAATTAGTACACAAATGGAGAAGTGAGGAACAAGCAATTTTAGTAGGAACACAAACCGTTATCGATGATAATCCTAGTTTAACTGTTCGAGATTGGGTTGGAAAAAATCCTGTCAGAATAGTTTTAAATCAAAATAATAGAATTCCTAAAGAAAGTCATATCTTTGATAATCAAGCAAAAACTTATATTTTAAATAATAATACTATAAATTTTTCTGAAAATATAGGAATTCAAATTTCAGATTTATTATATAACGAAAATATTCAGTCAGTTTTAATAGAAGGAGGAAGTAAAACAATACAAACTTTTATTGATGAAAATATTTGGGATGAAGCCCGAATATTTAAATGCAGTTCAGTTTTAAAATCTGGAGTAAAAGCCCCTAAATTAGTTTTTAAAAATTTGGAAAAAAGCACAATTTTGAATGATGAACTTTTAACTATTTATAATTATGATTAATACAATTATTTTTGATTTCGGAGATATTTTTATCAATCTAGAAAAAGAAAAATCAATTGAAGCATTTAAAAAATTAGGTTTAAATGGTCCAAACGATGAATTAATTGCTCAAAATGATTTGTTCGAAAAAGGGGAAATCACAGAAATTCAGTTTTTGGAAACTTTTAAAAAATATATTTCAAATGTAAGTTTAGAGGATATTAGAGTTGCCTGGAATTCAATAATTGGTGATTTTCCTTTATACAGATTAGAATTTTTGCAGATGCTATCACAACGATATCGCTTGTTTTTATTGACTAATACCGACGAAATTCATATTAGTAAATTTGAACATAAAGTAGGAATTTCTTTTTATACTGATTTTTACAATTGTTTTGAAAAAGTTTTTTACTCATATGAAATGCATAAGCGAAAGCCAGATCCTGCAATTTTTAACACTATTATAAACAAATTTGATTTATCACCGAAACGAACCTTATTTGTTGATGATAAAAAAGAAAATACGGATACCGCCGCATCATTAGGGTTTTATATTTGGAATTTGCAAGTTGGTGTCGAAGATGTTGTTGACTTATTTAATCAAAAGCATTTACCACTTTAAAATAATTGAAATATAATTAAGTATACTGTTTAAAAAAAATGCCCCAAATAGCTTATTGCTAATGGGGCATTTTTATTGAGATTAATGTAATTTACCTTTTAATAATTCGTAAGGTTTTTACTTCGCTATTTTGATTTACAATTAAACTATATACTCCAGAAGGATAATTTGCACCTATTTCTAAAGAGTCCAGAGTTCTCACATCTGATTCAAAAGTTTCAATTAAACGACCTGTTAAATCATAAACAGATAACGAGATTGAATCTGTTGTACCATTTTCTGTTTTAATAGTGAATGTCTCAGTAAACGGATTTGGAGAAATTAATACTTTAAATTCCGATTTGTATGAAGCATCTTCAGTTATAACTTTTGCAGTTCCTCCAGCAGTTCTGATTGTACAAACTTGGCCATAAGGTAGGAAACTACCGTCAGTATTTTGTACAGCAACTTCTACTTTATATACTGTATTACTATGTATACCAGATATTAAACTCATTCTGAAATCCCTTGTAAATCTGTTGACAACGTAAACTTCATTTGGATTTGTATTGTTAGTAACTTTGAATCTATATCCAATTGCAAATGGTACTAAATCAGCATAAAGGATGGTAGTATTGTCAGTAAGTGTTATACCACATTGAGAGTTTTGAATTTTTGTATATGGTATTGGCGTTGTAACAAAACAATAATTTGGATTGTAAGGCTGATAAACATTGTTGAATTTTACAGATACTTCAACTTTGTAGATAATATTAAAAGCAAACGTTGTCATTTGTGTGATTTTAAATACTCTTAAAGCTTTATCTACATATTGAACTTGATTGTTTGTAGTATTTGTAATTTTATACCTGTAACCTTGAGCTCCACTTACTAAAGTAGAATAAACATCTTGATCTATAGTTGATAATGTTACACCACATTGTGAAGATTGAACAATTGACCACTTTGGTGTACATCCACCTGGTTGACCGATATTGTCAATAATTCCATTACAATCATTATCTAAACCATCATAGCAAATATCTATTGCTCCAGGATGTACAGTTGCATTAGTATCATCACAATCGGTACCTATAGTTACATATCCAGTTGGTTGAGAACATGCTAATGTTGATATTGCAGGATTTCCATATCCGTCTCCATCTGCATCAATGTAATATGTTTTTAAAACATTTTGCGTAGGATTATTATCATTACAATCTGTGTTATTCAAAACTCCGCATGCAACTAATGTAGTATAACCATATCCATCATTGTCTGCATCTAAATATTGTAACTGATTATCATTACAATCCGAATTATTTGTAACATATCCCTGAGGTTGTGAACATGCCTGAATACTAATCGCTGGATTTCCAAAACCGTCAGCATCTGCATCTTGATAATAAATGGTACTACCAATAATCACAACCGATTGAGTTTGTGTAGACGCATTTCCTTTAGCATCAGTATAAGTCCAAGTTACAGTTGTTGAAGTTGTAACAGGAGATACCGTTGTAGTTGTTCCAGTAATTTGTCCAGAACAATTATCAGTAGCCGTTGGCGCAGTTAAAGCAACCGAACATTGACCAGTTAAAGTTGGTAATGAAGCTACATTTGCTACTGGCGCAGTTGTATCATTTACAACAACCGATTGCGATTGCGTAGAAACATTTCCTTTAGCATCAGTG
>JANXVF010000148.1 GCA_025351785.1 Flavobacterium sp. | reverse complement strand
CTGCAAAATAGTTGCAAAATTTTGGGAATATAAAATCGAATAAAATGTTCTATACATTTTATAGTAAGTATAACCATTAATGTCTGCCGATCCATTAAAAAAAATAGTTTCATAATTAATTCTTGGCATAACACCGAACAGATCTGGATTTCTTGTCATTAATCGCCATTCTGAAGTTGCATCTAAGTAATGCGAATAATATATCTGGGAATATCCAAAATTAAAGGTAAGAAATAATAATGTGAGTTGTAATAATTTTTTCATGATATTTAATTTTTAATTATTTTTTCGATTTTCGTGCTGTAATCAGTAGCTATTTTCAAAAAATAAATGCCTTTGCTGTAGCTTGATACATTAATAGTAGCAGATTTATCATTAACTGATTGCTGCAAAACTTGTCGCCCCCGAAGGTCCCCGCTACCGCACGAATCCTTTCGTGTGGTTTTTATTCAAAATACTGAAATACAACTACATTTTCTAAAAGTCCTTTATTGCCTGAATAGTCAATAGCACTACTGTATTTATAATCTTCGGGTCGAAAAACAATTCCTTCTTCAACAGGATTATTGTGGATATAATCTATTTTTTGTTGAATGACTTTATTGCTCCACAATTCTATGGGCTTACTATCATGCCGCCAAAATTGAAAGTTTGTAGTATTTGATGTCTTTCTTGCTTCGTTTTTAAAATATTCCAACAAAAATTCTTTTCTGCTTTGCTTCGCCAATTCGCACTTTCAGGCTCGGGTCCCTAGGATTTTCTTGAATTGCTTTCGTAACACTTCTACTTGTAAATCTTTTAAAATCGCCCAATAATAATTCTGATTGTTGATTTTCAATGCTTCTAAAAATTAAATGCACATGATTTGTCATAATGCACCAGGCATGAATTTCCATTCCTTTTTTTGTTTAGCAGAATTCTAAACTTTCAACAATTAAATCTTTGTATTCGTTTCGAGTAAAAACATCAAGCCAACCAACAACGGCAAAACTTACAAAATACAGTCCTTCAGGATTATGAAATTTATAGTTTCTGCTCATAATAAATTTTTTATAAAAGTAATAAATCTATTCAATTATAAAAACCACGCGAAAGGATTCGCGCGGGAGCGGGGGGATATTCAGTTTTTGGTTGCCCTGTCAATAGGTAATTTGCTTTTATTTAAAACTTAAATGTGTCTTAACAGATTTTTTTAAAGACTTTTAGATTCAACTTTATTTATAAATATTTTGATCAAAATACTACTAATAAAAAATGATGGTAAAATAAACCAAAACAAATTTATATCAACTCCTTCTTCTATTTTACGATTGTAAAAACGTAAAGAAAAGTCATAATCACAATATAAATGGATAAAATATTTGATAATTATTGATATTATAAATGAAGCTAAATAAGATTTATAAATATTTTGTTTCAATTTATAATAATTAATAAAAAATAAAATTAGTGTGAATGGAAAATAAACAGGGAACCAATCATACCAACCCATCAAACCAAGTATAAATGATAAAGCGACTTTGCCAAAGAATTTCCATTGAAATATTGACCAGTTGCGAAATGAATAAACAAGATATTGATAAATGAATCCAAAAATAGTATAATATGAAACTACATGAATTAGCCAAACAAAAAAAATAGTTTTAAATTTTGTTTTCATATTGCAAAATCTTTTATAATGTTCTTACATTCTTGATTTACTGTGCCGTCGTTTTTTAAATACTCTTTTAAAGATGGCGACACTTTATTTTTATCTATTTTGTGAGTTTCCAAATACAACATTAATAAAGGCAAATCTATCCTAAATAGGTCATCTGTTACTTTTGCTTCTGGTTTAAAATCATCAAAAGCTGGAGTAACATCGTTTAATATAAATGAACCAAACCCTAAAGAGCTTACTCCATTTTTTGAATCTAAACCATCTTGGTCAGCCATTTTTTGAAACTTTTTGATAGTTTCGGTATTAGTTTTTTTATAAATTGGTGGAGCAACTGTTCCTTGTTCATAAGTTATGAATCTTTTATCCCATTCATAAGCTTCAAGACCCTTT
>JANXVF010000109.1 GCA_025351785.1 Flavobacterium sp. | reverse complement strand
TCCTTTTCCGTTGTCTTGAACTGCCATACAAATATTATTTTCGTCAAGAATAATACTAATAGTTGCAGTAGTTGCTTCGGCATGTTTGTTGATGTTGTGAATGGCTTCTTGAAGTATTCTGTACAAATTCATTTTGACTTTGCTGGCTATAAGTCCCCAATTGATGGCGTCTTCTATCTCTAACTTATAATTGGTGGTTTGAATGGTGTTTTGATCTTCAACAAGTTTTTCAATTATGATGCCAAAAGTGTGAATTTCCTCGTATAATTCTTTAGTCAACGAATGTGTTATGGCTCTAATTTCGTCTTCAATATCTTTAATTTTTGCTATATGCACTACTGCTTTATCTATAGTATCTTTATCGGTTTTTTGAGTAATAGCAAATAAATTAAATCTTGTTGCAGCTAGTTTATTCATAATGTTGTCATGAAGTTCTAAAGCAATACGTTTTTTTTCATTTTGCCTTGCTTCTTCTTCTTTCGATTGCTGGTTTAGCATTAATTGATAGATGTCTTCATTGGCTTTTTGTTGCACTTGCAGGAATTGAAACTCTTTTTGTTTGGTTTTTTGTTTGTATATTATAAATAGCAATATAACGATAAATAAAATTGAGGCTATCACTGCTATTGAAGTCCATTTTTGTTTTATTGCTGTTTGTTTTTCTTGGGTAATTTGGTCTACATCCAATTGTATTTTGTAGAATTGACTTCTTGTTTTTCTATCATTTCCAAGAACACTATCAACTTTTTTATCATATTCATCTATACACTTTTGGGCTTTATTTTTGTCACAATACCCTACTTGTCGTAAACCATTTAATATATTGTATGGAATTTTAGATTTCTTACCATAAATCAGTGCTTCTTCAGCATATTTTCTGGCAAGAGTTGAGTCTTTTTTTAATAAATAAAATTCAGATAAATAAAATCTAGCATAAAAAGAGTCATCGAAATTGTTTAATGAATCAGCAATTTTCATACTTTGATAAAATATTTTTGAAATTTTATTAAAATTTCCCATCTTCATTTCGCAATAAGCTATCTCTTGTTTTATTTCCTGATAGTTGAGCGGTGAAATAACTTTTACTTTTTTTTGTTTTAGAGCTAAAATCATTAATTTTTTTGCTTCTTTATAATTATGAAGACTTTTTTGAATGCCTGCTAAGTTAAAATAACACATTGATACATAATACTCATTTTTTATGTAATATTCTTTATTAGTAATATTAATTGCTTCTTTAAATGTACTATTAGCTTCTTCAAAATTTAGTAATTCTTTTTGAGCTACTCCTAAATTAATTAAAGCAGTAACTTTTGCTTGATTTTTTTCTTTATTAGTAATACTACTCTCTAAGATATTAATTGCTTTTTTTGAAGTTAATTCACCACCTAAATAATCATTGCTTCCAAGTTGAACAAAACACATACTATTATAAAGTATAGCTAAACCAATTAAATCATTGGTCTTTTGATAAAACTTTTCAGATTTTAAAAAACAATAAAAAGCACTGTCATATACATTCAATCTACTATAATTACTACCTTTAACTTTGTAATATCTAGCTATACTCAAAGTGTCATTTTTTTCATTTGCTTTTTCATAAAAAATCTCAAGTGATTTTGTAAACATTAATTTATTTTTAGTCAAACTAAAAAAATTTGACATTCTAAACAAATACCACCGAGTCAACGTATCATTTTTGGAAATATCTAAAAACGAAAATGCTTTTTTATTGTAAATATCTCTTTCTGAATAAGGTATTGTATCATTACTCGCCAACTCCAAATATTTCTTAATAGAATCATTTTTAGGTTGTGATGCTAGTTCTTTGCTGTTGTTGTTATTACAACTCACCAGAAATATAGTTGCTAAAGCAATAGCGAGTTTAATGATGTGGTTCATGGTTGTATTTTAAAATTTAAAAATAAATAAAATGAGTTTCAAATTTTGGTTTGAAACTCATTTATTGTTGAATGGCTTTTATTCTTCTTTGATTGTCATTGTAATTTCATCCTCAAACTTGTATTCGCCTTTTTTGTATATTTCATTATTGGCGAGTACAATTTCGTAGGTGTAAATGCCTTTAGGAAGTTCCAGCAAGCATTCTTTTCCGTCTTTTGGGATAACGAGTTCTTTTTTCACATCGTTTCCATCTTGATCTTTGCCAATCAATGTTACAGTAATTCTATCGATAAGTTTGTTTTTTATGCAAACACTTTCGATGGTTTTGCTGTTAGAATGATTTTTAGTTCCTTTGATAAAACTCAATCCCGAAACTATGATTTCTCCACTTTTAAGGATAGTTTCTAGGTTGGATTGGGCAAAGAAAGTAATTGGTGAAAGAAAAAGTAAAATAAAAATGTACTGTTTCATTAGTTTTTTTACTTGTTATTTGCTGGAATAACTTCAAGTTCTAAAGTACTCCAATCTTGAGTTTTATTTAGTAAATTTTGCATTTCGCAGATGTTATCTGGAGTTACTTTGGTGTTGTTTATGGATGTTATTTCATCGCCAATGTTAAATTTTAATAAACTGATATTATTTTTATAAGCGATTAGCAATTTTCCGTTCATCGAATTTGCTTTAAATTTAAATTTGTTTAAATCATTATTTATCTCATCTTTAAAATCACTTATTTTCTTAATGTAGATTGTTCCTTTATTATAATCTAAAATCCAATTAAAATGCTTTATAAAGGAAATTCCCATCGAGTTAATTATTAGTTTTGGATAAGAGAAAACTTTAGTGTCAATATTTAAAATATTATTATATTTTATATTTACACTATCATAAATATCAATATTCTGGATTGAAAACCCATCGACTGTTCCAATATAGGTATCTATACTAGATAATTTTTTAGAATCACTTATTTTGTTATGTTTTTTCATAATAGATAATCCCCCATTATTCCCAGTATCAAATAGAAATACAACCTTATTTCCATCAATTAGTAACGGAATCATTATTTGTGA
>JANXVF010000068.1 GCA_025351785.1 Flavobacterium sp. | reverse complement strand
ACATTTGAAAACTACTTAAAAGAAAATGTTTTAGACAGAGCAGATTTGAAAAATACTTTTTATATCCATCCTGAAAAAAATATTCCTGAAATGCCTCAAGGCTATTCAAAGTTTGACGGCAAACTTGAAAAAGCAACACTACAGGAAGTAACAATAATGTATTCAGCAGGAGCATTAATTAGCAATGCAGACGATATTTATAAATGGCATCAAGCCTTATACAAGCAGCAGTTAGTAAAAAAGGAAACTTTAGAGAAAGCAACAACACCTTTCAAGTTTGCCGATGGTACGTTTTCTCAATATGCTTATGGTTGGTTCATAAAAAATATTGACGGCAGCAAGACAATTGAACACAGTGGTTCAACAGACGGCTATCAATCAGACGAAATTTATCTGCCAAACGAAAACGTTTTTGTTGTAGCATTGTACAATTGTTACGAAGCCGATATGGATTGGCAATCTCTTACAAACGATATTGCACGGCTTGCAATTGGGAAAACTATAAATAACAATTTCAAAGTAAAAGAAGCTATTTTGAAAACTTATGTTGGCACTTATGAAGTTACTCTGAACAATGTCAATCATAAATTGATGGTAACTTTTAAAGAGGGAAGGTTATCGATTGAAGCTGGTAATATTGATGACAAATTGCCCAAAGTGCTGCTATATGCCAACAACGAAACCGAATTTTATATTAATGAAGCTGCATTAAGATTTGAATTTATAAAAGGCACAAATAACGCTTTCAAAATCGTAACTTATAACAATCGAGGCAAGGACGCTGAATGGACAAAGACCCACTAAGAAGTCATAGCCCACACAGCCGTTTTGCGATATTCCGGGTGTATAAGATTTAATTTATGTATTTGAAAAGTAAATGTAACAGTTTCGTATATTTATGAGTTGGCAAACATTTTAAAAGAACTAAATAAATTAACATGAAAAAAGAACTATTTATCCTTCTCACTTTTTTATTATTAAGTTGTAGTAGTAATAACGGTGAAACTAATAATTTAACTAAACCAACTTCCTTAAATTTAGTTACCGGAATTAATTGCAGACAAAACTTTGACGATCCTGCATTAAAATTAGGAAATCCTAATATTTTGGTTAATAACAAATTTGTAATATATCCAAATCCTGTAAATACAACGTTTTACATTTTAGCGCAAGAAAATGTTACAGATATTTGGATTGTTCCAGCTAATCCAGAAAAAATTCATCAAGGATTAAACTTTAGCAGCATTTTAAATACAAATCTGTATAGTCAGCAATTAATTATCTCAAATTCTAATTTTTTACTCAATGGACAAACGTCGAGTAATCTTGGCGTCAACATTGGAACTCTTGCAAAAGGATATTATAGAATATTCGTTAAAATCGGTGGACAAATTTATTGGGATAATTTATATAAATATGAAAATAACGGAACCAACATGGAACAATTTGCTGTAATAAATAGTTTTTGGAATTAAATATAAAAAAACGTCTGCTAACACACGTTTATCACAATTGCGAATTTTATAGTAAATTCACGTTCACGTTTCGCAAGAAATATTATCTTTAACAGAAAATTATCAGTTCCGAAGTTCGCAACAGTCGAGAATCGGCGAGACGTTGGCAGAAACCATATTTAAAAACCTCTTAAAAAAGAAGATAATGAAAAAATTAATCTTATTATTCGTGATAATTTTAAATTTAAGTTGCTCAAACGACAAAAACGAAGTTGGAGATGGACTTCCATATTTTCAATTTAAACAAACTGATAATGATAAGTTTATAATTTCAACAGAAGTTGGAAAATTATTGATATATAAAAACCAAGATAACGCTGAATTGAAATTCAAAGTTTTGAAAAATAAAACAGAAAAAAAACTTGAAAGCAAAGGTGATTTTGTTTATGGCTTATATAAATATTTTTATTATGACGAACAGAGAATACAATTTGGTAATGAAAATGCTGAACCGACCGAATATTATGATGAGTTTACAAGTTTTTACATAAGTTTAAAGAGATTTCCAAAAGTATTTCAATTAAATCCAACTGTAATTTCAAACGAATCCATATTTATAGCAAATATTGGTTTAACTCCGTTTGATAATTCATCAAATGCTTTTTTAAATTATAGTGAACCGTTAACAAGTTTAACAATAAACTCACAAGTTTTTACAAAAGTTAGAAAAGTAATTTTGTCTACAAATCTTTATCCAAATCCAAATTCAACATTAAAAGGATTAACGAGTATTTATTTTGACCAAAATAAAGGAATAATTGGATTTGATGATATTGAAAATAATCAATGGAGGTTACAAAATTAAAAAAAAATGGCTATCTGCCAACATCCGTTTTGCGATATTCCGGGTTTGTGAGATTTAATTTATATAATTGAAAAGTAAATGTAACAGTTTCGTATATTTATGAGTTGGCAGTAATCACAAAAAAAGCCCCACGTAAGTGAAGCTTCTTTCTTATGTAAAGGACTGTTCAGATTTTTTAATCCTACTCTTTCGAGTCGTTCAGATTTTTATAAAATCCTGTCCTTATATTCCAATACAAATTTAGAACAAGATTTACTATCTGCAATAGCACTTCTATCTTTAATATCTATAGCTATATCCATTACTATAACTTCACGTTATACTCCAAAACTAGAAACACCACTAATATTACCAACAACTTTACGTTTAAGTGTAGAACTTTCACCATCTATATTAAGAATATATTGTCCATCAAATATTCCAAAATTATCATCAACCATAGCGGTAATCATTGTTACTTCATATCTACAAAAGTCTAAATAATGATATTCTAGAATTAAGTTTAAAACTCCTTCATCTGTTGATTCTTGTACAAGAACTCTTTTATCTCTACCTCGATGTTCAGGATATTGAACAATATTGAACTTTTGCAATCGTAGCTGATAGTCTATAATATGTTTAACGGATTCGATAGCTAAATTTTGAAGAGTAATAATATCGATTCCAGATCTTTCAACTTGACGCAAAGTGCAGTGCTTATCAATCCAAAGTTCAACAACTAAATCGCTATAATATTCATGGAATTTTCTAGCATTTTGTGAACAACTATTTTGAGTATAAGCATTTGGATCAACTATTTGCTCGGTTATTGGTTTAACTATTCTTGGTCTTTCGCCCATGTTTAAAAATTTTACGCAATATTACTAAATTAAACAGAAGATATTAGATTAACATATTAACAAAAGTGACTACAGCCAACAGCCGTTTAACGATATTCCGGGTTTGTGAGATTTAATTTATATATTTGAAAAGTAAATGTAAAAGTTTCGTATATTTATGAGTTAGTGGCAATTGGCTCAAAAATCTGCTAAAAATCAATCTATGAAAAAAAATTATATAATTCCTACAGGAATTTGTATTGTGTCAATTGCAAATATAATGGGTCACTATTTTCCACCTTTTTCATTATTTACTACTTTTATTTACATGAGTGTTATTGTAGGAGCAGTAAATTATAATTTGTACGAAATAAATTTTAAATTGACAGTTCTATACAATTTTTCATTACTTCTACTTAACGATATATTTATTAGAAAATTTGCAGGTGGAACACATGATAGTGTAGGAATGGCTGTGTGTTGGTTAATGTTTCAGATAGGTTTTGTTATTTCAACGATTATTATGATTGCATTAAGTTTAAAGAAAAATATCAAAAATGAAAATGTACATTTTTCAAACTTTAATGTTGTTGTAATCGGAGCGATACTAATACAAATATTTTATAATTTTGTAAATGCGGAAATTTAGAAATATTAAAAAAATATTAAAAAACGTTATCAAAATCTTAAACAAAAAAATAAACCTAAAACAAAATTTAAAAAAAAGATCAACTGCCACTAACAGCGGTTTCAAGAAATGGCGAAAAAAGTGCAAAATTCATGTTTATTTTCCGCAAGAAATTTTATCTTTAACAGAAAATAATCGGTTCCGAAGTTCGCCACTTCTTGAAGCCACGAGACGTTATGGGCTATTTTCATACCGAACGATAAGCTAATACAATTTAAGTAGAAATGATACACTTGAATAGAAATAGAATCATTATTGTAATACTAATACTTTCGAACTTTATGTTTTCGCAAGAATTGATAATTTTTGGTGTCGTTTCAGATTATTCTGGACCTATACCAGGTGCAAATGTTAGAGTTAAAGGAACTATTAAGTCGGCTCAAACCGATATTGACGGTAAATATTCAATAAAAGCTTTTATTGGAGATTACTTGGAATTCAGTTTTCCGGAATTAATAACACACGAAATATGTATACAAAAAAATGAAATAAATATTAGATTGGAAAAGGATTTAGAATCATCAATTCCAATAGAGAAAAAGAATTGGCCTGATTACACTATAGTTTCAGCTGAAGATATTAAGAATTCGAACAATCCAAACTATTACTTTGATAAAGATTTGAAATACAACAAACTAAAAATATATTCGCCATATATAAGTTTATCAGAAAATGATCTTAAGTTTGAGTTAAAATACAATGTTAGTTACTCAAATATTATAAATCAAAGTATTGAATTTTATGACGCATATAATAATTTGGTATTTAAATATTTTAAAAAAAAATATTCAAGAACTTGGCATAAAGAAATTAGAAAAGACACTATTGGGTTGAATAAAAAGTCTAAATAAAATATGCAAGAAAACAGCCCATAACAGCGGTTTCGCGCAATGGCTGGTTTAGCTTTCTTGGAAAATACTCTGAACTTTAAAATTTCTTATAACATTTTTCTTTAACTTGCCCCCCACTGACGAGAAGTGGCGGAACGTTGGCAGTAATACTAAAATCGAAAATAATGAGTAAGACTTTAGAATTTTTAAATTCATTAACTGACAGAGAACTAGCATATTTTTCAAAGTTTAAATTGCATAAATATTCTAAATATACCCAAGATGATATTAAAGAATTTTTAAAAATTAAAAACTTTTCTGAAGAAAAAATTAACAGCTTAATTCCATCTGGCCGATATGCAGAAAACAATCAAACAAAACAGTGTCCACAATGTGGAAGTAAAAAACTTTTAATTAATAATGTTCAATGGACTGAAACTTATGGTAAAATTGGCTGGGAAGATGATAAAGCTGTTGCAAAAGGGTTTTCAGGAAAAATAACATACAAAGATGAAGTTATTTGCAATGTTTGTGATTATTGGCTACAAGATCCAAATGGTAGAGGTCCAAATGCAGGAAAAAAATTAAGAGGTTGGTCATTTTGGAATTTACTAGATTGGATATTAAAATAACAAGGAACTACTGATAACAGCGGTTTTACGATATTGCGGGTTTGGGGGATTTATCCAAAAGTAAGTTTTTAAATAAATAATTTGTTTATATTTATGAAGGCTTGGTGCTAAATCGTCCGCAACATCGCAAAGCGCGCGAGACGTTATGTGACATAGCTTGAGAACCACCTAAAAACCAAAACATGAAGAAAATCATTCTTACAATAATCTTGACATTTAGTTTGTCTTTATATTCTCAAAATGACAAACCGAAAAGAAGTCCATTCAAATTTGAAATCGCTGCTACAGAAACTCAACAATATGCTATGGATGTAAAAGAAAGTCCATATTTCGTAAAAGAAAAAATTCTTCAAATATATTGCGGTGAAAAAGTTTTTGTAGAATGTGAAATTCAAGCTGACACAATAAGCAAGATGAAAGTTGTTGAGAAAAATATAAATCCGGAAAAGACAATCGTCATTGATTTTTCTCAAAATGCAGAAAATAGAAAAGATTTACGAACAGATTTAAATGTCAAAAATCCTTTCCCAAAAACGTTGAAATATGAAGCATTAATGTTTACTCCAATTAGTGAAAAATGGAAGTCAACATCAATCATTCCAATTAAACCAAAACTTGAAAACTTTGAAATGTGGCCGCACCCAATTATTACTTTAGTTTTAGAAAATTGGAAGTTAGAATAATGCTACGTCAAATAACACACATTTCTCGCAATTGCGAGTTTTATAGTAAATCCACGTTCTTGTACCGTAAGAAATTTTATTTTCAACTAAAAATAATCAATTATGATTTAGTATTTGATGTGTAGCGTATGAACTCTGTCTGATATTTTAAACTTATAATTGAGAATGAAAATTGTAGTGTTGTAAGTTCTATTCGCAGGAAGTGTTAGTTTTTTTTGAGATTTGTCATTTCGAGTAAGGAGAAATCATATTATAAATAGATAATTTGATTTGAATTAATTCAACAGTTCGATTTCGATCGAGTTTTGTTCGTCGAAATTAAAAAAACACTTGTTTTGCCCCAGATTGAAACGAAAGTATTTTGCAGGAAAACACTATTTTTTGTTGCTAGAAAAAAGCGACCAATGGAAGCTCTTTTTATGGCTTATAAAAAAAGTGTTTTACAAAAAAATCTTGGAGTGAAAAGCTGGATTAGGCACTTAAAAAAAATTGGCAGTTTATAGTTGGCATAAATAAAAAAAGTCGGAATCCAATACTGATTTTCGACTTTTAATTTTATGGTAATAGATTACTTTATTACTAGCAAAAACTAAACATTAAATCTAAAATGCATCACATCACCATCTTTAACGATATATTCTTTTCCTTCCACTCTTAGTTTTCCAGCTTCTTTACATTTTGCTTCAGATTCTAAAGCAGAGTAGTCTTCAAATGCGATAACTTCTGCTCTAATAAACCCTTTTTCAAAATCGGTATGAATTACTCCTGCTGCTTTTGGAGCTGTATCTCCAATATTTATAGTCCAAGCACGAACCTCTTTCACACCTGCAGTAAAATAGGTTTGTTGTTTCAAAAGTTTATAAGCAGCTCGAATCAAAACTGCCGATCCAGGCTCTTTTAAGCCTAAATCTTCTAGAAACATTTGGCGTTCTTCATAAGTTTCTAATTCGGTTATGTCAGCCTCTGTACCTACTGCCAATACTATCACTTCGGCATTTTCATCTTTAACTAATTCTCTAATTTGGTCAACATATTTATTACCCAAAACTGCAGATTCTTCATCTACATTACAAACATAAAGTACGGGCTTATTTGTAATCAATTGAAAATCGTCTAATAAATCTAGCTCCTCTTGATTTTGAGTTATCACAGTTCTAGCAGATTTTGCCTGCAGTAATGTTTCTCGAATTTTGTCTAAAAGGGCTTTTTCAACTTGTGCTTCTTTATTTCCTGTTTTGGCTGCACGATTTACTTTTTCTAATCGTTTTTCTACCGTTTCTAAATCTTTTAACTGAAGTTCAATATCAATAGTTTCCTTGTCGCGAATCGGATTTACATTTCCATCTACATGAATAATATTATCATTATCAAAACATCGCAAAACATGAATTATAGCGTTACATTCCCTAATGGTTGCCAAAAATTGATTTCCTAAGCCTTCACCTTTGCTGGCACCTTTTACCAAACCCGCAATATCAACAATATCTACAGTTGCCATTTGAACGCGCTCTGGTTTTACCAATTCTTCTAGTCTGTTTATTCTAGTATCGGGAACATTGACCACTCCAATATTTGGTTCGATAGTACAAAACGGAAAATTTGCACTTTGGGCTTTTGCATTGGATAAACAATTAAATAAGGTCGATTTTCCTACGTTTGGTAATCCTACAATTCCTGCTTTCATTAGGTTTTTGATTTTAAAAGTGTGCAAATATAAACTATTAAAACCAAGTACCAAAAGCTAGAAAATCATTAATTATTTTCTTTAATTTCTTCTATTATTTTTTGTTCCTCTTCGGTGGCAGTCATCCCAGAAACATTCCAGTAATCTGTTAAAACAACATTTTTTTTGTTAAACAGTGCTTTATCTTTATAAATATCACTTTCTTTAAAACTGTACTTTTTTGTACTAAAATTTGTAGTCAAAAGATAATTTCTTATTTCAATTTCAACAGTTTTCTTTTTCTCATAATGTTCATATCCTATTTCTTCCTTCGAATAAAGTAAGTAATAATTTGAAGAATCAATCTTATATGTAGTTTTAAAAATAGATTTATAGATATTCTTGCTTCCTTCTGTTTTATTGCTTTTAGATTTTGATATCGATACGGGTGAAATAGTTGAGCTAACCTCTATAATTATTTTTTTCTTTTTATCATATAAAACTGTAAACTCGTCCAAATTTCCTTTACTATCGTCTAGAGGAGTAATTTTCATTTGATAATAATCGGGGTTTAACGGATATCCTTTAATTAAAAAATCATATGTTTTTTTTGCTTTCGATTCTAAAATTGGATTTAAATATTTAAAATTATAATAATTTTCCATGATATTATTCAAATTATATCCCTGCAAATCCTCACTCACGTCTTGCTCAACTAATCCGAATGATCTATTTTGTTCTACTAAAATATCAGTTTTAAAATCCTTAGTTTTTCCTGAAATTTGAAAATTCATCAAACCATCATTGTAATAGGAATAGGTCCCGTTTAATTTGAAAAACTCTCTCGAATATACTTTTAATCGTGCTGGGGTCGATAATTTTTCGATAGAATTGCTAACTATTGTTTTTAATATTTTCTGTGGATTTTGTTTTGTAATTATAATTTCGTCAAGTTGGGTATCATCACTTTTCAATAAAATAATGTTTTGAACATCTTTTAAAGTGGTCGATCTTATCGTTAAAGGCAAATAGGAGGTATGTGAAATAGAAATATTAGTTGGACCATTCAGGGCAAAAGTCACTATGCCTTGAGAATTACTGAGCAAATTTTGTTTTGTTTTTACAATAAATACCGTAGCATCTTCAATAGGTAAATTTGTTACTGCATCTTTCAACAAGATCGAAATTTCACTATTTTGAGAATATCCAATCTGTGTGAAGAAGAACAATAATAATAGTAACAATTTGATATTCTTCATTTTATACAAAAGTTGAATCTATTACAAAAATATATTAAAATTTTCTATACAAGTATATTATTTATTAAAATTTAATTGATACAAATCAAATAATTAGAAAATTATGATAAAATGATGAGATAAATCTTTTGTTTTAAGTATCATTATATTATTTTTTACTAAAGATAATTTTACAACAAATCTTAAAAATTGTATAATATAATTAGAGTGATTACTATTATATTTGTAATTAATAATTTAAAATAAAACAAAATGAAGAATTTAATCATTGCAATGGTATTAGTTTTTACTATAAACGGACAATCTCAAAATAAAAATGTTTTAAAAACCACAGAAACTACAACAACTACTATCAAAGATTCTGATGGAGAGAAAAAAGTCGTTAAAACAGAAAATATTCAAGAAGTTCAAAAAATTGAGTTGAAGGATGCAAACCCAAATAGCTTAAATATTGAAATGAAAGATTCTCCTGTTCAGGTTACAAAAACTACTCAAATTACAAATCCAGATGGTTCAACACGCACAGTTGATGTAGATAGATCTGGATATTTTATGAGTGATACTAACACAAAATATAAAGTATCGTTAGACCCACAAGGATATATAATTTCTTCTGATGAGACTAAAAAACCAGATTTATTAAGAAAAACTTCAACAAACACTTACATCTACAGAAACAAAAACACAACTGCAATAAGTTATTTTGATACTGATGGAAATTTAATTGTAGAAACTTATAATTTTAAAACAGATTCAGTAGAACAGAAAAAATATTTAAAGGTTAAATAATAAGGTAGTTAGCTTTTATCAACAAAATGCCCCAAATAATATTAAACTATTTGGGGCATTTTATTTGTTTATTCATTTTAAACATTGTGTAAAAAAGATTGTCTGTTTAATAAAGTTTCCTCACTTTCTATATGATTTGAATCAGGAATACAACAATCAACTGGGCATACTGCGGCACATTGAGGCTCATCATGAAAACCTTTACACTCTGTACATTTACTAGGAACTATATAATAAATATCGTCAGAAACTGGAGTTTGAGGCGCATCAGAATCTATTTCTGTTCCATCAGGAAGTATAATTTTTCCTTTAAGTTTTGTACCGTCTTTATAGCGCCAGTCATCTGCTCCTTCATATATTGCTGTGTTAGGACATTCTGGTTCGCATGCGCCACAATTTATACATTCATCAGTTATTATAATTGCCATTTTTTTTATTTTAAATATTTGAATTTCATAAGATTAATTTTATTTTAAAATCTTAAAATTTATTAATTATGACTACAAACTTTATTCTTATTTTTGTGCAAAATTACAATCAAATCTTGTTATAAACAAATAAACAAATGTTACAAAACGATATAATAAATGCTTTTGTTGAACTAGGAAAATTTTTAAGTCAGTTTTCTGAAAATAAAAGTATGAAAAATCCAAATGTTAGAAATAACGATTTGTTTTATGATAATTTTTTAAATGTAATCGATTTATCTCAATCGTATAACGGATGGTTTACAAAACACCAAGTCTTTTTTGCAGTAAACTCGTGGGCTGAGGCTTTAAATGCCGAAAATTTGACTAAATGGTTAACTCCATACGCTATCAAAAATGACAATTTAAACCCAAAAACAGTAGGATTAATTCTCGCAGGAAACATCCCTTTGGTAGGTTTTCATGATTTTTTATCAGTATTAATTTCTGGACACAAAGTCGTTGTAAAAACATCTTCAAACGACCAAAAATTACTTCCTTTTTTTGGAGATTACCTTATAAATATTAATCCAAAATTAGAAAATTACATCACTTTTGTAGATGGAAAATTAGAAAATTATGATGCAATAATTGCAACAGGAAGCAATAATACAGCGCGCTATTTTGAATATTATTTTAAGGACAAACCAAGTATAATAAGAAAAAACAGAAATTCGGTAGCAATTTTGAACGGTTCAGAATCAAAAGAACAACTTCAAAACTTGGGCGAAGATATTTTTAGATATTTTGGATTAGGATGTCGAAGTGTTTCAAAATTATTTGTTCCAAAAAACTATACATTCGACGCTTTTTTCGAATCAATATTTAACTTTCAAGATGTTATTCATTATGAAAAATATGCCAATAATTATGATTACAACAAAGCTGTTTTTTTAATGAGTAATTTTAAATTGTTAGACAACGGTTTTCTCACAATTAAAGAGGATGTAAGTTATGCTTCGCCAATCTCATCTGTTTTTTATGAGTTTTATGATGATTTAGAAAGTTTAAAAAATCGTTTAGATATTGATAAAGATCTAATTCAATGTATTGTTTCAGATAATTTAATTTCAAATTCTATTGCGTTTGGACAAACCCAAAAACCCAAACTTTGGGATTATGCCGATAATGTAGATACTATCAATTTTCTAACGCAATTATAGTTTTAAACGTGGTATTTCTATAAATTTTTTTACATAATTTAAAATTATTAAAAATATACTATTTCGATTTAGTTAATAACCTAGGCATAATATTGCATTACAATTATCGGAATTTTAAATACTATAAACGAAATTTGCAAAAATAAATTCAAGATTAATGTTATGAAAATTCACAATTACAGCGCAGGACCATGCATTTTGCCACAAGAAGTATTCGAAAAATCAGCTCAGGCGATATTGAATTTTAATAATTCAAATTTATCTATTTTAGAAATTTCGCACCGAAGTAAAGATTTTGTAGCTGTAATGGATGAGGCACGAGCTCTAGCATTAGAACTTCTAGGACTAACTGGCAAAGGATATCAGGCTTTGTTTTTAGCTGGAGGTGCAAGTCTAGAATTTTTGATGGTTCCCTACAATTTAATGAAGGTCGATGGTAAAGCTTCCTATCTAGATACTGGAACATGGGCAAGTAGCGCAATAAAAGAGGCTAAACATTTTGGGGAAACAATAGTTGTTGCTTCGTCAAAAGAGCAAAACTATAGTCATATCCCAAAGCAATACAATATTGCAACCGATTCTAGTTATTTTCATTGCACAAGTAACAATACAATTTTTGGTACTCAAATGAAATCATTTCCCGATACAGATATTCCTGTAGTTTGTGATATGAGTTCTGATATTTTTTCGAGAGTTTTAGATTTTTCAAAATTTGATTTAATATACGCAGGAGCTCAAAAAAATATGGGACCAGCAGGAACAACTTTAGTCATTGTTAAAGAAGAAATTTTAGGAAAAACAGGTCGATATATTCCAAGTATGTTAGATTATGCAAATCATATAAAGGCTGAGAGTATGTATAATACGCCTGCAGTTTTCCCGGTTTATGCATCACTTTTAACATTGCAATGGTTAAAGAATTTGGGCGGAATTGAAGCAATTGAGAAAATTAATAATGAGAAAGCAAATTTACTCTACACTGAAATTGATCGCAATTCGTTATTTAAAGGAGCTTCTGTAAATGAAGATCGCAGTGTGATGAATGCTACATTTTTATTAAATGATGAATCTCATACTCCATTATTTGATGAAATGTGGAAAAGAGCGGGTATTTCTGGATTAACGGGTCATCGCTCAGTTGGCGGATATCGAGCTTCTATGTATAATGCTTTACCAGTAGAAAGTGTTCAAGTACTAGTTGATGTAATGAAAGATTTTGAAAAAAGAATTTAGAATTTAAAACTTAATTTGTTTCCTCACTATTTCCTAGCCCTGATAGAAGGGAAAAACAATTTTTGGACTTTTTTTTGTCCTAAAAATTTTTTGGAATGATAGCAGGTTCTCGGCTTCAAAAAAAAATTAAAAAAATAGAAAAAAAATGAAAGTATTAGCAAATGACGGAATTTCTGATAGCGGTATTAAAGCATTGGAAAAAGGTGGTTTTGAAGTAATTACTACAAAAGTTGCGCAGGAACAGGTTGCCAATTTTATTAATGAAAATAACGTGTCTGTACTTTTAGTGAGGAGTGCAACAAAAGTTAGAAAAGATATTATTGACGCTTGTACAAATTTAAAAATAATTGGTCGAGGTGGTGTAGGTATGGATAATATTGATGTGGAGTATGCACGAGCAAACGGTAAACATGTAATAAATACGCCAGCATCGTCGAGTGAAAGTGTTGCCGAATTAGTTTTTGCTCACTTTTTTTCTGGAGTTCGATTTTTGCATGATTCAAATAGGACTATGCCTCTTGAAGGAGATTCAAATTTTGAAGGTTTAAAAAAAGCCTATGCTAATGGAATAGAATTAAGAGGTAAAACGTTGGGAATAATTGGTTTTGGTCGTATTGGACAAGCAGTTGCAAAAATGGCTTTGGGATTGGGAATGAAAGTTATTGCTGCTGATAAATTTGTTGGAAAAGCATCAATAAAAGTTGATTTTTATAACGGTCAATTTATAAATGTAGAAATAGAAACTGAACCAATGGAAGATTTGTTGCAACATTCTGATTTTATAACGCTTCATGTTCCATCACAAGACAAATATGTAATTGGATCTAAAGAATTTGAATTGATGAAAGATAATGTTGGAATAGTTAATGCTTCTCGTGGAGGTATAATTGATGAAGTAGCACTAATAGAAGCACTTGATAAAAATAAAGTATTATTTGCAGGATTAGATGTTTATGAAAATGAACCAACTCCAGAAATAAAAATATTAATGCATCCAAAAATATCGTTAACGCCACATATTGGCGCAGCAACTTTAGAAGCTCAAGACCGAATAGGGACTGAACTTGCAACTCAAATAATTGGAATTTTGGTTGGATAACGTTGTAGCAATATTTTAAAAGCCAAGTTTGATAAAAATAAACTTGGCTTTTTTATTTTTCAAAAAACTTAATAATAAAATCTAATTTTAAACTTTGTAACATCTTTTTTTCAAAAGCTATAAAAAACCTAAATTGTCCTGCTAAAAATCCAAATAACAAAAGCAAAATTTGATATACTGGGAAAATTAAAATTATATAAAACAAATAATAAATTACTATAGAAACACTATTTTTAGTAATTCCGAAAAATTCTAAAATAGGTTTTGTAATAAATGCAGCAGTCGATCCTGTAATAGCAAAAACTAATATAATTACTAGAATTTGCCAGTTTGATGTGATTTTCCAACGTGTTTTAAAATGCTGCATTTTAGTAATTATAGGGCAAATATTATATTAATTTCTGGGGATATAACCACTCAATTGTTGTTTATATTGTAGTTGAAAGTAAATAAAATAATTATAAATTAGATAGTTTACTTCATAGCCATAATGAGTTGATGAATTGTAATTTATTTGCATTTCATACAAACTTGAACTATAACGTTGTGGTTGTAAAACACGATTATTCCACTCAGTAACATATAGAAAATTTCTACCTTCAAAATAACTTTCAGTATAAAAACCTCTTGGTTTTGCTTGACTTTCTAACCAATAGTTAAATCCAGGTTCGATAATAATCACTTCATATTCTAGCGAGTCATTTGCAATTCTAACCGTATCTGAAGTTTTATTATTTACTATAGCTTTTTGACTAACATTTTTTGTTTTATTAACAGAACATCCAATAATTATTAAAACAACAAAACTTATAAAAAGTATTTTTTTCATAATTTTAATTTGATTTAAAATTAACAAAAAACTAATGAATTTAATTTGTTTATGCAAAATAAATTCCAAATACTATTTAATTTTTAGCATTTGGAATTTTTGTTTTTAGTATAATAATTGTAATCAAAAAAAATTATTCTTTTTTGTTTAAAACAGCACTCATTTCGAGTGAAATTGCAGAGCGTTCTATTTTTAATTTCCCCGACATAGTTTCTATTACTGCAGTTGTTGATGCAAGCTCTGAAATTTTACCGTGAAAACCACTTTTTGTCACAATTTTATCACCTACTTTTAAGCTACTTTCAAATTCTTTTTCTTTTTTCACCTTTTTTTGTTGCGGTAGTATCATGAAAAAATAGATTACTACAAACATTAAAATAAACGGTAAAAATTGTCCTAACTGTCCCATATTTTATAAATTATTTGAATTATTATTATTTATTTTACATTAAACCTCTTCCGGTTTTTTTAATTTTTTCGGTTAATAGTAATTCTTTAGATAAATTGTCAAGGATACCGTTAATAAATACACTACTATTTGGAGTTGAATATTCTTTTGCTATTTCTAAATATTCGTTGATTGTTACTTTAACTGGAATAGATGGAAATTTTAGAAATTCACAAACTGCCATTTTTATTATTGTTGTATCTATTTTAGCAATACGCGTAATATCCCAGTTTGGGGTTTTGTTTTCATAATTTTTTTCTAATTCTGTTTCGTTTAAAACCGTTTTTCTAAATAAATTAATTGCATATTCCTTGTCTTCTTCGTCCTTGTAAACTTTTGGAATTCTGAATTTTTCTTCTTCTAGCGGAAATTGTTTTAGTTGTTTTAAAATTTCTGTATTTACAAGCGGTATATCATCTACCCAAGTCAATTTGTAATCTTCTAAATAATTATATAATTTTTCGTTTGGTGCTATAATTTGTTCAAATAAATCAGCAACAAAACTTCGCTCTTCAGCAAATGAGGTTGTTTTTATTGCCATATAATTTTGATAAAAATCAGAATTTTTTATGTCTTCAAGTAGTAATAAAATGGCATCATCATTAACTTGAAAATTATTTATTTTACGTTTTTCAAAAAATAAATTTAGCTTATTATTATTTTCAAGAGCTATCAACACAGCATTGTTAACAAACTTTAAATTTGGATTTAGCTCAGAAGGAGTTGCAAGATGTTTTTGCTTAGATTTTTCTAAAAAAATTTCTTCTTTTTTTCTAACTTCAATAAGTGTTGATAGGACAACTAAATATAAATCTAAAATATTTTCAATACTTGCGAGTAAAAATTTTTCTTGCTTTTCAAGATTATCAGATTCACTTTGATGCAATGCATAAATTGATTGCATCACTTTCACTCGAATATGTCGGCGGTTTAACACGTGTAAGAACTTTTTGATTTAACGTTATATACAGTAGCAAAAGATGTTTCTTTCACTCGGTAAAACTAAAACTATTTATTGGATAGCATTCTATTTATTTGGCATTTTCTTTTCTTCGAATATCAATTCGATTTTGGGCAATAGCCATAGCAGCTTTTTGTGGTGTTAATTTGTTAAGATCAGCAAAATTAAAAATCTCTAAAGTTGTATTGTAAATATTTTCGGTTCTTCGCAATGCTTCTGCCTTATCATAATGTGCGATTTCGGCATATACATTGATGATTCCGCCAGCATTTATAAGAAAATCTGGAGCATATACAATCCCTCTTTCTTGCAAAATTGGTCCGTGGGTATCTTCATTTTCGAGTTGATTATTTGCTGCACCAGCAATAACTTTAGCCTTTATTTTATATATAGTTCCATCATTTATAGTTGCTCCTAAAGCACAAGGCGCATAAATATCAACATCTGCAGTGTATAAATCATCTCCAGAAAAAATTGTTGCACCATATTTTGCACTAATTTCTTCCAACCGGCTTTGATTTATATCGGCTATTTGGACTAAAGCTCCTTCTTTTGTAAGATAATCAACTAGAGTTTCACCAACATGGCCTATTCCTTGTACAAGTATTTTTTTCCCATCAAGTTTATCAGTACCAAATTGATATTTTGCTGCAGCTTTCATTCCCATATAAACTCCAAAAGCAGTTACTGGTGAAGGATTTCCAGAACCTCCTCTTGACTCAGATATTCCCGTTACATAAGGCGTAACATCTCTCACAGTATCCATATCTTTTGTTTCCATCCCAACATCTTCTGCAGTAATATATCTACCTGATAATGAATGAACGTAGCTCGCAAATTTACGCATCAACTCTGGTGTTTTTTGTGTTTTGGCATCACCAATAATTACGGCTTTTCCTCCACCTAAATCCAATCCTGTAATTGCAGATTTAAAAGTCATTCCTCTTGAGAGTCTTAAAACATCATTTAAAGCTTCCCATTCATTTGCATAATTCCACATTCTTGTTCCGCCTAATGCGGGTCCTAATACGGAATTATGAATACCAATTATTGCTTTTAATCCTGTATCTTTGTCGTTGCAAAAAACAATTTGTTCGTGATTATCAAATGATAATTGTCCAAATACTGGATTAATTTTTTGTAGTTCATTTATGCTAGTTATCTCTGTAGTCATAAGATTTTGTAGTTGCGTTTTTGTCAAAAAGTCAATACAAATTTATGGTTTTATTCAATTAAATTCATTTATTTTAAATTAATTTAGCAAAATGATTATAAACAGAGCATTTTTCTAATCATTTGAATTGTTTGTATATTATAATTTTAACATTTTTTATTCATTTATTTTTATTATTTAAAATTTTATATGAAGGAGTTGCAATATTTGAATAAATATTTTGTAAAATATAAATATCGATTTCTGTTAGGTATTGTTATCACAATTGTCGCACAAATTTTTATGCTTTACACCCCAAAGCTGATAAGCAAATCGTTTAAAGCAATCGAGGCTTTTCATAAAAATGAAATATCAAACGAGGTAATCAAAGCGCAACTCATACACAATATTCTACTAATAATTGGTACGACAATTATTGCAGGATTTTTAACTTTTTTGATGCGGCAAACTTTAATTGTAATGTCTCGCCATGTAGAGTTTGATTTGAAAAATGAAGTTTTTCAACAGTATGAACGACTAGATCAAAATTTTTACAAACAAAATCGTACTGGTGATTTAATGAATAGAATTAGCGAAGATGTAGGGAAAATAAGACTTTATGTTGGTCCTGCAGTAATGTACACCATTAACACAATAATAAGGTTTACAATTGTGATAATTTACATGTATAGCGTTTCGCCATTATTAACATTATACACCTTACTTCCATTACCAATTTTATCCTACATAATTTTTAAGTTGAGTGTTGAAATAAACATTAGAAGTACAATTTTTCAGCAATATTTATCAAAAGTTTCTAGTTTTTCTCAGGAGGTTTTTTCGGGCATTAGAGTAATAAAAGCCTATTCGTTAGAAAAACAAAATCAAAAAAACATGTTTGATTTAGCTTTAGAAAGCAAAACAAAAAGCATGAGTTTAGCAAAAGTTCAATCACTTTTTGGACCTTTAATGGTAACTTTAATTGGCGTTAGTAATCTTGTTGTAATTTATTTTGGTGGCATGATGTACATCAATGGATCTTTAAAAAGTATAGGGATTATTGCAGAATTTATTTTGTATGTTAATATGCTTACATGGCCTGTAGCATCAATAGGCTGGGTTTCGTCAATGATTCAAGAAGCTGAAGCATCGCAGAAACGAATTAATGAATTTTTAAAAATCGAACCTGAAATTAAGAATCATCAATTAGAAAAATCTATAATTACAGGAGAAATTGAATTTAATAATGTGAGTTTTATCTATGACGATACAAATATAAAGGCACTTCAAAACATATCTTTTAAAGTAAAAAATGGGGAAACTTTAGCAATTTTGGGCAAAACAGGTTCAGGAAAATCAACAATATTATCATTGTTAACCCGAATGTATGATGTTAAAGAGGGTTCAATTTTAGTAGATGGAAAACCCATTTCACAATTAAATTTATTTGATTTGCGTAATAGTATTGGGATTGTACCACAGGATGCTTTTTTATTTTCTGACACTATAAAAAATAATATAAAATTTGGAAATGAGTTTGCAACAGATGATGAAGTTTTTGAAGCTTCAAAAAAAGCAGTTGTTCATGACAATATTATAGTATTTAATAATCAATATGAAACTATTTTGGGAGAGCGAGGAATTACTCTCTCTGGAGGTCAAAAACAACGGGTTTCTATTGCTCGAGCTATCATAAAAAATCCAAAAATATTATTGTTTGACGATTGCTTGTCAGCAGTCGATACAGAAACTGAGGAACAAATTTTGAATAATTTACAAGAAGTAAGCAGTAAAAAAACAACAATAATAATTAGTCATAGAGTTTCATCTGCAAAAAATGCCGACAAGATAATTATTCTCGAAGATGGTCAAATTATTCAACAAGGTACTCATAATCAATTAATAAATTATGATGGGTATTATAAAGAATTATATTATAAACAACTTTCTGAAAAAGAATTGAGTTAATGTTTGTTTTGTTGCAATTTTATCATGATTTTTGAAATGGTTAAACATATAAATTAGAAAACCAAGATGAGAGAAAATGATTTATTAGAAAAAGACGAAATATTTTCGAAAGTTTTAAGAGCTGGACGAAGAACTTATTTTTTTGATGTTCGTTCTACAAAAGCTGATGATTATTATGTAACAATTACCGAAAGCAAAAAATTTACCGAAGAGGATGGTTCATTCCATTTTAAAAAACATAAAATTTATTTATATAAAGAAGATTTTAGCGCCTTTGCTTCAATTTTAGACGAAATGACTTCATTTGTTTTAAACACAAAAGGTGAAGAAGTAATTTCTGAAAGACATCAGAAAGATTTTAAAAAAGAATACCAATCGGAAGAAAAAGAAGAAACTCCAAAATCAGAGAAAAGCTTTACTGATATTGATTTTGATGATATTTAGTTAAAATAATAGCAATGAATTTTTTTATTAAATATAAAGTACAAATAAATATTGTTTTGCTATTTATTTGGCTTTTTGTGATTTATGAAACATTGTCGGCTCCAGATTTTAAATACCAAAAACTAATTGTACCAATACTGTTTATCATATTTGCTATAATTAATATTTATAAAACTTTAAAATCGAATAATCAAAAATCTGAGGATTAATTATCTTCGGATTTTTTTTATGCTATTCTTAAACCATTTTCAACTTTTATATCTGAAGTCAACAATACAATATCTTCCTCGTTTACTGAGCCAAGCACCAAACATTCACTCATAAATTTTCCAATTTGTTTCTTCGGAAAATTTAAAACTGCAATAATTTGTTTTCCAATTAAATCATTTTTAGAATATCGTTTTGTTATTTGAGCTGACGATTTTTTAATGCCAATTTCAGTTCCGAAATTTATTGTAAGCTTATAAGCCGGTTTCATAGCTTCTGGAAAATCGTGAACTTCTATAATCGTTCCAACTCTCATTTCAATTTTTTCAAAATCACTCCAAGTAATCATATTTTATTTTTTTGATAACAAATTTTCTATAACCCAAGCCGGACCAATCATCAAAAATTGTAAATCTTTCATAAACGAAGGTTTTTTTCCCTCGATAGAATGACCATAAAATTGTCCAATCCAAGCGATACTAAAAATAGTAATTGATACTATCCAAAGCGAAAAAAATTTTCCAATAAAATAGTTAACAATCAAGCATAGTGAAGCAAAAACTGCAATTTTAAGTGCCATTGCAACTGATAATCGTAAATAAAAAAGGATTACAAAAAGTAAAACGACAACTGCCCAGTTTTCGATAATTGGTAAATTTAAATTTAGTTTATTTGAAATTATTTGACTTGGAATACTCATTAACAAACCTAATATCGAAAAGAAAATTGCTGGAACACAAATGTAATGTATGGTTTTGTTTTTTGGATTTTGATGACTGATTGCATATTCTTCAAACCAATGATTGAGTGTTTTCATAATAATACTTTTAACAAATTTATAAAATCTAATTGAATAAAATTTATATTAAAATTTTAACTGTATAGTTTTTATATAGCTGCAAAAAGTAGACACTCAATTTAATTTTATATATTTATATGAAATAAAATTTATATTAAGTTTACTTATGAAAATCGCACTTTTTACAAACGAATTTCCACCCAATATATATGGTGGTGCTGGTGTTCATATTGATTTTTTAAGTAGCGAGCTCTCAAAGATGGCTCAAGTTGAGGTACGATGTTTTGGTAATCAAAGTGAAGAATTAAATTCAATGAATGTAATAGGAATTGAAGCTTCATTAAATATGAATCAGATTATTCCAAATCAGCATTTAAAAATGTTTCAAAACTTGAGTAAAAATGTCGAGATGTCTCATACTATTTTACAAGCAGATGTTGTACACTGTCACACTTGGTATACTCATTTAGCTGGTATATTTACTCGAGAGTTATTACAAATTCCATTAATTTTAACAACACATTCGTTAGAAACGCATCGTCCGTGGAAAGTAGAGCAACTAGGAAATGGTTATTTTTTATCTCGATGGATAGAAAATCATGCCTACAATACTGCCGATGGTGTTATTGCTGTAAGCGAGCAAATGAAAACAGATGTGGTTGAAGCCTATGGAATAAATCCTGAAAAAGTTACGGTTATTCATAACGGAATAGATCCGGAGTTTTATAAACCAACGTTTGATACTAATTTATTACTAGAGTATGGTATTGATCCAGAAATTCCGTTTGTACTTTTTGTGGGACGCATTACACGTCAAAAAGGAATTTCACAATTAATTTCGGCAATAAAATATTTTGATTCAAATTGTCAGATTGTTCTTTGTGCAGGTGCGCCGGATACTCCTGAAATTGCGCAAGAAACAGAGGAATTAATTAACAAATTAAAACTGGAACGCAAAGGTGTAATTTTAATTTCTGAAATGTTGCCTCGCGAAAAAATTAAAATTCTTTACAGCCATGCACGAGTTTTTGCGTGTCCATCATTATATGAACCTTTTGGGATCATAAATCTTGAGGCAATGGCGTGTGAAACTCCAGTTGTAGGAACTGCCGTTGGTGGAATTCCCGAGATTATCTTGGAGGGAGAAACAGGATATTTGATTCCGTTAGAAAGTGTTTCGAGGACTGATTTTAATCCTAAAAATCCTGAGGTATTTCAAAAAGAATTTGCTGTAAAGATTAATAATTTGATACAAAACGAAAATTTGGCGCGAGAGATGGGAAGAGCGGGAAGAAGGCGAGTTTTGGATAAATTTAGTTGGCAATCGATAGCAAAGACTACTTATGAGTATTATGAAGATGTGATTTCAAAATTTGAAAAAGAAAAAGCATAAACTTATAATTTGAAAAAGTTTTAAATTTAAACTATAATATGCACCCCGACTTGAACGGAGCTCTTTTTATCTTTTTTTTCAAAAAGATAAAAAAGCGGGAGTGGAAGGCGGCATTGGTGCCCAAAAAATAATAAATGAGGAATAATATTTATTGCTCTTAAAAATTAAATAAATGAAAAAAAGTACATTAGCCATAATTTTAGGTGGCGGGCAAGGTTCGAGATTATCGCCATTAACTGAAAGTCGTTCAAAACCTGCTGTTCCCATTGCTGGAAAGTATCGATTGGTAGATATTCCTATTTCAAACTGTATAAACTCAGACATTAAAAGGATGTTTGTTTTAACACAGTTTAATTCCGCATCATTAAATCAGCATATTAAAAACACCTATCATTTTAGCCATTTTAGTACAGCTTTTGTTGATATTTTAGCAGCAGAGCAAACACCAGATAATCCTACTTGGTTTCAAGGTACGGCCGATGCAGTTCGGCAATGTATGAATCATTTTTTGAATCATGAGTTTGATTATGCTTTGATTTTGTCTGGAGATCAATTGTATCAGATGAATTTTAATGAGATGATTGCAGCCCATCATGAAAGTGGTGCATCAATATCTATTGCTACTTTACCAGTAAATGCTAAGGAAGCGCCTGAATTTGGAATTTTGAAAACTGATTCTGATAATTTTATTACTTCATTTATCGAGAAACCAAACGTTAGTCTATTGCCAGAATGGACGTCGGAAGTAAGTGAAGAATCTGCAAAAGAAGGAAAACTTTATCTAGCCTCGATGGGGATTTATATTTTTAATAAAGAGCTATTGATAGAGTTGATGACAAATTCTGAAACTAAAGATTTTGGTAAGGAAATTATACCACAAGCCATAGGGAAACAAAAGATATTGAGCTATCAATATGAAGGATACTGGACTGATATTGGAAATATTGATTCGTTTTTTGAGGCAAATTTAGGTTTAACAGATGATATTCCGAAGTTTAATTTATTTGATAATTCGAGTAAAATTTATACTCGCGCTAGGGTTTTACCACCATCAAAAATTACAGGAAACACAAGTTTTGATAGGTCAATAGTTGCAGATGGTTGCATTATTGATGGCACAAAAATAGAACATTCTGTAATCGGGATTAGAAGTCGAGTAGGTAAGGGGTCGATTATTTCAAATTCATATTTGATGGGTAATGATTATTATCAAAATTTAGAAGAAATAACTCATAATGCTTCGAAGCATATTATAAATACTGGAATAGGTGAACGATGTAAAATTAATTATACGATAGTAGATAAAAATTGCCGTATTGGAAATGATGTAACTTTAAATGGAGGGAAACATTTAAAAGATTGTAATACAGAATTATATACAATTAAAGATGGAATTATAGTGGTTAAAAAAGGGGCAGTATTAGCTGACGGATTTTCTATAATTTAAATTTTGAAATAGTATAAATAACACTAAAAAATGCACATATAAGTAAGTTAGTGGTAAGTTTACCACAAAATTGTAATTTCAGAATATGATAAAATTTTAACCAAACAACATTAAAAACTAAATTTTTAAAATGAGGACTATTATATTAAAATTATTTTTTGTTTTGATTGCTTTTGCGTGTGTTTCACTAAAAGAGAATGCTCAAACAACACTAATAGGGAAAAGATATATCGCGCAAGTTGGAGAAACTTGCAAGGATGGAATTGGTATGTTATATACTTATCGTATTTTGGACTTTAAAAAAGATTCTGTGGTCATTTACTATAAGGTAATAGCCGAGGTTATTCCTGAAAGAAAAGCAATGTATGAACATATGTATGATAACTTAAAAAAACCATATAAATGGAAAGTTAAAAAGGGTATTTTGATAATTGATAATTGTAAAGAATTTAACAAAATGACAATTCAAAAATCAACATTAATTGGTCAAAATCTAGTATTTAATCAAGAAGAAACTAAATAGAAAATAAAACCTACCGCTAACAGCCGTTTCTCGCAATTGCGAATTTTGTGGTAAGTTCACGTTCACGTTTCGCAAGAATTTTTATCTTTAACAGAAAATAATCGGTTACGAAGTTCGCCACTTCGTGGAGCCGCGAAACGTTATATGATACCTGTGAGCTACACGAACCGCCGAAAAACCCTGCTAAAAAATTAACATATTATTTCAGAATTACACCTTATATTTGCCAAATGAAAAAACAGTTACACATAATAATTATAATTCTAACGATTGGTTTCTTTATGTCGCCAACTTCGAGTTATGCGTGTGGAACTAAATCCGAGAAATCCTGTTGCAATAAAGAAACAACCTCTAAAAAAACACAAACCAAAGATTGTTGTAACGGCAAACACTCAAAAGACAAAGACAATAGTTGCGGGGGAAAATGTGGACACTCAAACTGCACATCATCAACATCAGTAAACTTTAGTTTAATTTCATTCTACGAAATCGAATTTAAAAATAACAGTTTTGATTTTTCTTCCGAAAAATCAAAATTTTACAATTCAAAAACCAATATATCTTCGGGTTTTTATTCCATTTGGCTCATTCCTAAAATAGGCTAAACACTTTTTTGACAGCCATAAGTCTGTCTTGTTGAAAGCAAATACTTTGCTTTAAACATCATTTATTTAACAAAAATTAAAATTTTATTACAATGAAATCAATATCAAAAATATTGGTAACAATTACAATGTTGTTATCATTCGTATCGTTTAATGCACAAATAAAAAATGCTAAAACCGAAACCGTTAAAATTTACGGAAACTGCGAAATGTGCAAAGCCAAAATCGAAAAAGCAGGAAATTTAAAGAAAACATCAAAAGTAACTTGGAACGATAAAACGCAATTAGCGACAATAATCTACGACGAAAAAAAAACCAATCAAGACGAAATTTTAAAACGTATTGCATTGGTTGGTTATGACAGCGACAAATTTTTGGCTCCAGATGCTACCTATTCAAAATTACCAGGTTGTTGTAAATATGATAGAGTAGCAAAAGTTTCTGTAAAGGACGAAACTGTTATAGAAAATAACAGCAATCACGAAAATCACACGGAAACTCCAAAAACTGAAGTTCAAGAAACCAACCAACTAAAAGTAATTTTTGATAATTATTTTGCAGTAAAAGATGCTTTGGTAAAATCAGACGGAAACACAGCATCTACAAAAGCAAAAGAACTACTTTCTGCAATTAATGCTGTAAAAATGGAAACTTTAAAAATGGACGAGCATATGGTCTGGATGAAAGTTTTGAAAGATTTAACTGCTGATTCTAAAAATATTTCAGAAACACAAGACATCAAAAAACAACGAGATTTTTTTAAATCATTATCTAAAAACAACTACGAATTAATGAAAGTTTCAAAACCCAACGAAGCTGTTTATTATCAATACTGTCCTATGCAGGATGCAAATTGGTTAAGCAAAGAAAATGCTGTTAAAAATCCATATTATGGTGCTCAGATGCTTACTTGTGGTAAAACTGTGGAAACAATTAAATAA
>JANXVF010000060.1 GCA_025351785.1 Flavobacterium sp. | reverse complement strand
CGAGACGTTGGCAGTAATGTTAAAAAACAGAGAATCAATGAAATATCTATTAATAATCATACTTTTTTCTTTCAAAGTTACTGCTCAAGATTTCACAACAGAAATTAATCAGGCGACAACAGAATATAGAAAACTATTTATTGAAAAAAACTTTTCTACTCTTTCTAATTTTGCTTCTCCAAAACTTATCGAATATTTGAAATCAAAAGAAGATTTTATTTACTTGTTAACCGAATTGACTAAAAATGCAGAATCGAAAGGTGCAAAAGTAACGAACATAAATTTCGGTAGAAATTCAGAAATAGTTAATTACAAAGCACAATTACAATGTTCGGTTCCTTTTACTTTGGAAATGGAAGACGAAAAAAGAATAGTTATTTTTGAATCTGGATTAGCTTTAATTTCTTTCGATAATGGAAAAAATTGGTTCTTTACCTTTAAAGTGGAAAAAGAACAGAAACTAAATAATGAAGTTTTAGATTTAGATGCGAAAATATTAATTCCTGAAAAGACACAGAAAATTGTAAATAAATAAAAACACTACTGCCAACAGCGGTTTTGCAAGATTGCGAATTTTGTAGTAAATTCACGTTCACGTTTCGCAAGAAATAGTATCTTTAACAGAAAATAATCGGTTCCGAAGTTCGCAACCTCGCAAAGCCGCGAAACGTTGTATGCAATTATACCGCGAAATACCGAAAACACTACGAAAACTAAACGAAAATGATTCAAAAACTAATTGACAGAACTAACACAACAGAATTTTATCAAGATTCTGATTTAAAACTTGAATCGTACAGTTATAATCCTTCTAATAATACTTTAGAAATGATTTTGTCAATTAATCAAATTAGTTATGACATTCCAATAGAATATGAGGAATGGAAATTAACTTGCCGAAACACAGAAAGTTTTAATGGTTTTTTTTACGAACTTATGTTGCCTTATGTAAAATTAAAAATACTAGAAAATCATCCTTTATTATTAAAATTCCACGAAAGTGAACTTGAATGCGAAATCAAAGGAAAACCTGAAAACCTTAATGAATTTATTGGCGAAATTAGTAATGTCTTAGAAAAAGAAACTGGAAATTGGATTACGGTGAATGAATATTTTTGGAATAGTGAAGAACAATTCAGATTGTATTCACACAGAATAATTAGTATTCCACAATCTTTAGAAAAATCAATAAAACAAATTTGCGAAAAACATAAATTGAGTTTTATTGTAAATAATGAAATTATTGGAGATGACAAAGGTTACGCAGACAAACCAAAAGCAAAAGTTTTAATATTTGGCAATGAAGATGTAAGTCCAAATGACTTTTTCTTAAACCAAAGCTACATAATTGCTGAAGAATTTATAGCTGAAAGAATTAAATAATAATAACTGCATACAACAGCGGTTTCACGAAATGGCGAAATTTGTGATAAATTCACGTTTATTTTCCGCAAGAAATTTTATCTTTAACAGAAAATAATCGGTTACGAAATTCGCCACTTCGTGAAGCCACGAAACGTTACCTGCTATTTTACTCGAACTGAACTTAAACAATAAAACTTTTATAATTGAATTCAGAAATATGAAAAATATTATATTAATAGTTATTTTAACTTTATTAAGTTGCAATTCAAAAAAAAGTGAAGAACTAATTCGCGAAGAAGAATCGATTAAAATTATTAAAATCCTAATTGAAGAAAAAGGATCAGAATTAGTAAAAGATTTTCTTTCAAAAGAAAATCTTCCAATCTGTATAAATTTAAAAAAAGTTATTGTACAAACTAAATGCTTTGAACCAACAAAAATTAATAATAAAGTAATAGTAATGAAGTTACCTGAAAAATCATTTAATAAACAAACGGAAGTTTGTATAGAAAAAATATATAAATCTAAACCGATTAATAACTCATTTTTCTTAAAAAATGATTCTCTAAATATTGTAAATCAAAATGAAAATTTTAAGCCATTAAAAATCCCTAAAAATATAACGCTAAAGTTTAAAACTGTTGAATTGACAAAAAATATAAAAATAACTGGAAAATATATTCAATTTTCAATTCCAATATTTTCCAAAGACAACAAAAAAGCATATTTAGAATTTGACCATTATTCAGACACTGAAAATAGTTATGGTAATTCATTATACTTGGAAAAAGTAAATGGAAAATGGAAAATAAAATATATCGAAGAAAATTGGGATATTTAAAAAAAAAACAGCAGGTAACAGCGGTTTCACAAAATGTGGGGTT
>JANXVF010000054.1 GCA_025351785.1 Flavobacterium sp. | reverse complement strand
TTTAAATTATTGACCAAAACCCCAATTTCTTCAAACCGCTGTTGTGTGATGTCGCAATCGACGGTTTCGTTTCTATTTGGATTTTTGAGAAACTGTAACCCAAGATTTGTCAAATCCAAGTGCTTTTAAAACTACATTTTTGTCTAATTTTTCAGGTTGTTTGATTTTTATAATTAAGCACTTTTCGGGAACCTCTTCAACTATTGTAAATTGTGAACCGTGAGGTTGCCAAGTAAAGCTGTGTTCTGTAGTTTTAATATTTGTTCCTGTTAAGTTTCCGTTTTTATTCCATTCCCATTTGTATAATTCGTGGTCATATCGAATTGTGTCAAATTCAAATACAACAACTTCTGATAAATCGTCTGATTTCAAAAGCACAACTGTTCGTAAATGTTTGAATTTTTCACGAATTGAAGAAACTCTTTCATTCCAAATTTCAAGTACGAGTTTCCCAATTAATTTTGGATCTGCTTTTTGGTCGCTTCTTTCTCCAAATGAGTAATTTGGCGAATTTCTTCCAGAAATTAGTCTAACCTTCTTTTGTGTTGATGGATTTTTTGCTTTTACGGTTTTTGCGCCCCAAGCGGTATTTCCCATTACAACATCATCTAAACCAACATTTGAAGGTTTCCAATCTGCTCCAATACAATTTGCAAAAATACTTTCCCATTCTGAACCTTCTAATTCAGGTTTTCCCTTTGAAGCAAGTAAATAGATAATTTCTTTCCCTAACAAAAATGGAAATTCTTTCGGAAATTCATTTAGTGGAAAAGCGGAAACAGATTTGTTAACTGTTCTTAATTTAGGCGATTGGTTATTCTCCATAACTTACTTCATAATCTCTTAATACTGAAGTCATATCCATAGAGTTTGCAATATATGGTAAAAGTTTTAATATAACTGCTTTTACTAAATTTACTGGAACGGCGTTTCCTGCTTGTCTCTTTGCTTGTCCATCAGATACTACAATTTTGTATTTATCTGGAAAACCTTGCAAACGAAACATTTCTCTTGGAGTTAATCTTCTTTCTCCATTAACTAGCAAATAATTGTGCGAAGCACCTGAACGCAATGCACAAGAATATGGATAAGAGCATATATTTCCAGATTTATTTTCGTGCCAAATAGAAAGATTGTATGCAGATTTATGTTTGTTTTTTCTTTTCTCTAAAATCATTTCAGATGCATAATATTTAGCATCAACTTTTTTCTCAAGAATTTCTGTTAACGGTTTAAATGGTCTAATTGGCGATGGGAAATTAAATAAGATTGGTTCTTTATGTCCAACAATAATTATTCGTTCTCTTTTTTGAGGAAGTCCATAATCTAATGCGTTTAATACTGCAAATCTAACACTATAACCTAATTCTTTTTCAAGAACATTTACAATTGTTTTTAGGGTATTTCCGTTATCGTGACCAAAAAGTTGCTTGACATTTTCTAACACAAAAGCCTTTGGCTTTTTGTGTTTTAAAATTCTTGCAATATCAAAAAACAATGTTCCACGAACATCATTAAATCCTTGCATTTTTCCAATTATACTAAATGATTGGCAAGGAAAGCCAGCAAATAAAATATCGTGGTCAGGAATATCTTTTTCATCTATTTTTGTTATATCTCCAAATGGTCTTTCTCCAAAATTTGCTTCATAACTATCTTGGCAGAAATTATCTATATCAGATGAAAAGACACATTCTGGAATTATATCATTTTCAAGACACGCTTCATCCATTGCAGTTCTAAAACCACCAATTCCACAAAAAAGGTCAATAAATTTTATCTTTTCCATTTACAGTTTTTATTTATTTTCAAAAATAATATTTTGCTTTCTAAAAAACTATTTTATTTGTGAAATTTTAAAAGAGGTTGATTATTTACGATTTTTTCAGCGATATCACACAACGTTTCGTGGCTTCAAGAAGTGGCGATGAACCAAGACCAAACCTTTACAAATATAGACAAAACTTTAAATTAAAAACCTTTCCAATTTCTGAAAAATCCCGAGCCTCGCCATTTCTTGAAACCGCTGTTAGCCGTTCGGTTTTTTATTTATTCTCTGTTTCTTCTAGTTCAATATTTAGATTTCCTCTTTCATAGTCGTCAATTATTCTTTTTGCTTTTTCAAAATCATCGTTATTAACTTTCAGAATTACAGAATTAATTCCTCCTGATGTTATTGTCCAAGGTTGAATAGTTCCCATATTTTCGTTTTCGGTAAAAACTTTTATGTTTGAGTTTTATAATAAATTTCTAACGTTAATTGTTTCGCTAAAAGTTCCACTAAATATATTTTTCATATTTTGTTTTAAAAAAACCAATTAAAAACTGACTTAACACCAACTATAAAAATCAAAACTATCAAAATTAATATTGTAAAGATAGTATATTCAAGCAATTTATCTTTCCAAGTTCTGATATATGTTTCTTCTATTATGTCAATTCTGTTTTCTGCTTTTGGTTCAATATAACCTAACCAAATATCACCTGTAATCCATTTCTCTTTTGGGTCAAATACTATAATACTCTTTTCTGAATCTTTAATAATTTCGTCAAAATCTCGGGAAGCTTTTAAAAGTTCATTTGCGTATAATTCTAAACCATATTTGTTAGCTCTTATAAATGCTTCATCTCCATTTTCCATACTATGAACTCCAAAAAATGCTTTTTCTTTTGAATTTGAAGCATCAATTTTGACTATTATTTTTTCTAATTCTTCTTTTTCCAAAATTGTTTTATTTGTTGTTTTTTAGTTTTTTGCGGTAAACTGACGGCTAACGTCTCGCGCGCTTTGCGATGTTGCGGACGATTTAACACCAAGCCCTCACAAATATAAACAAATTATTGAGTTAAAAAC
>JANXVF010000152.1 GCA_025351785.1 Flavobacterium sp. | reverse complement strand
TAAAACATAATCTAAGCTATTTGGCTTTGCTTTTCCATAAACATAACCTGATGATTGGTGCGCTTTTACAAAAAATCCGATAGCTAACAGAAAGAATAATGTTGCCCAAAGTTTCTTTTGTGTAAACGAACCAAAAATTGGAAGTAATAATACAAATGATAAAACGGTTAAAATCGAACTTCCAACCAAAATTTTCAATCCCAAACCAACAGGAAACATTTGTATAAACGGCGCAATGATAATTAATGTCGGAATTGCTAAAATAATGTTCAACAGCGAATTCGATTTTTGTGTAAGCACATAAAAACCCAACATTAACGAACTAGAAACTACAGGAATTATTAAAAATCCTGCACCTTTCAGCTTTATAAAAATTCCGATATTGAGTAACAACAAAATAAATAATGGCGCAATCATTTGATTCATTTCTGAATTTCGTTTCGATTCTTTTCTGTAAAATAAAAAACAAATCGCCAAAGTCAAACTCACAAATGCGTAGATGTAATCGTGACCGTTATAAGTGAATCCGTGAAGAATATCGTTGTATTGCGGATAAAATCCGAGTAGTAATTTCCAACCAACGTAGGTAATAATTCCGCTAACTACTAATGCTCCAAAAAATGGTACAAATCCTTTAATTATTTCATCTAATCGAAGAAGTTGCTTTCCTAATCCAATAAATAGGAAGGTTATAACCAATCCGAAACCGACAATCAACATTGGTAAAATCCAAGAAAACGGATAACTTATAAATGCAAACGGAATAGTAAAATAGACTTTATCTTCGGCGGAATTCAAATTAGATAAATCGGCATTTGAAAAATGTTTTAGCAACGGAAACAAATAAGTTCCTTGATGTGCCAACGTTTTTGGATCTAAATGTTCGTAAGAATCTTGCATGGTATGATAGTTAAAATGACTGTCAATAAAAGCAAAATTAAAACCTTGAATTTTTCCAGATTCTCTAAAAACAGTTAAATCGGTATCGTTGGGTAACATTTTATATATGCTGTACATCAATGAGTTGGAAACAGGATAAGTAGCATTTCCGTTTGAAAAAGCATCCACCATTTTGGCATTTCCTTCGTTAGTTTCCATTAACATATAACTTGGACCAGATGAACCTCTAGCTTCAAAATTCAAAACCAATCCAATTTCTTTTGCCCATTTGTGTTGCGTTACAAAAAGAGTTGCGCCGTTTAATCCTAATTCTTCAGCATCTGAAAACAGAATGATAATATCGTTTTTATGTTTGGACTTTGTGTGTAAAAAAGCGCGAACACTTTCTAGAATAGTTGCTACTCCAGAAGCGTCATCACTTGCGCCTTTTGAAAACGAATGTGGTGCCGAGTCATAATGTGAAAGCAATAGTAATGCTTTGGAGTTTTTTGTCATGCCGAGCGCAGTCGAGGTGCTTTTTATTCTCGCTAAAATATTTTTAGATTTTACCAAAGTGCCTTTTTCGGTCATGGTAAAACCTTCTTGTAGTGAAGTTTCCAGTCCTAGATTTTGCAATTCTTTAACCAAATATTGTGCGACAACTTCGTGATTTTGTGAACCTACAAAATGAGGTTTTATGGTCATTGATTTGACTTTTTCTAAAGCTCTTTTAGTCGAAAATTCCGAAAGTGGTGCTTCTGTTGTGTCATAATTTTGTGGCATCATGCAATAGAAAACACCAAACAAAATTGCGATAATTGCTATTAGTGAATATAGTGAAGTGTAGTTTTTTTTCATTTATTTTTCATTTTTTACCACATAGAAACATAGATTTATAATTGTACTATTTTAGTCGCTATGCTTATCTTAAAATTTCATAGCTATGTGTAAAATTTATTTTCTTTTAAATCTTATTTACAGTTAAAACTATGTCTCTATGTGGTTTAATTTTTTTAATCCGAGAACCAAAACAACCTTTCTAATATTCCTTCTTTACCAACATGATAAAATCATCTTCCAAATTTCGATAGCCTTGATCGTAAACAAAATGATACGTATTACCAGTATTTGTATTTAAAATGTTGGTAAAATATTCAAAATCAAATCCTTTTATTAGCATTTTTGTTTTTGTGATTTTCGATTTTCCTTCTGGATTTGCTTCCAACAAAATTCTATAATTTTTACGCAGTTTGTTGTTCACATTACGCATGTAATTGTTGCTGTCTTTGTTGATTTTGTTATTGTAGCTATTACGACAACCGTCACTACAAAACTTTTTGTCCTCACGACCTACAATTTTTTCGTTACATTCTAAACAGGTTTTGTTCATAATTTTGTCATTGCGAAGAATGAAGCAATCTCATTTTTCTGTGTTATTTTTTAGAGCGAATGGCTCGGGCATTTTTGGTTTCCATATTCCTGCTTTGCGTTACAATCTTTTTAAACCTCAAACCTTTGAGGTTTAAAAAGGATTTCCACTGCAATCAGGGCTAAATTGTTTTTGTATTGTTTTCTTGCTCAATAATTAAAAGATTTATTTCGTAAATAATCACATCAGTTTTCTCAATTCATATAAATCTTTTCTTCTGTCTTTCATTGTGCGTACACTTCCGTGTTGGTGTAGTTCTTTAAGCATGTCTAAATCAACATCAACAATCAAAGTCATTTCGGTATTTGGTGTTGCTTCTGCTTTTATTCCGTTGCTTGGAAACGCAAAATCCGAAGGTGTAAAAACTGCGGCTTGTGCATATTGAATATCCATATTGTTTACTTTGGGCAAATTTCCAACACAACCTGTAATGGCAACATAACACTCATTTTCTATTGCGCGTGCTTGTGCACAATGCCTTACGCGCGTGTAAGCATTTTGAGTATCGGTTAAAAATGGAACAAATAGAATATTCATTCCTTCGTCTGCCATAAGTCTTGATAATTCTGGAAATTCTACATCATAACATATTACAATACCAATTTTTCCGCAATCGGTATCAAAGGTTTGAATGGTATTGCCACCAGTAATTCCCCAATAAAAAATTTCGTTTGGTGTTATGTGAATTTTGCGATACATTTCGTTAGTTCCATCGCGTTTACAAAGAAAACCAACGTTATAAACATGACTATCTTCAATCAAAGGCATACTTCCTGTAATTATATTTATGTTATAGGAAATCGCAAATTCTTGAAATTTAAGTTTTACCGAATCTGTGTGTTTAGCCAGTTCTTTTATAGCTTCAGCTTCGGATAAATGATTAAAATCTGCCATTAATGGTGCCGTAAATAGTTCTGGAAATACTGCAAAATCGCTTCCATAGCCAGAAACGGTATCGATAAAAAATTCGGCTTGCTCAAAAAGCGCTTCCAAATTATTTAACGAACGCATTTGCCATTGAATTAATCCCAATCTTACAACGCTTTTTTGTGTGTTTATCAACTTCGGACTGTCATCATAATAAACATTATTCCATTCAAGTAAAACTGCGTATTCTTGCGATTCTACGTCGCCTTCTAAATAATTTTTTAAAATTCTAACTTCATGAAAATTATTGCTCAATTGGAACGATAAAACAGGGTCGTAAATTTCTTTTTTCTTTACTTTTTCAATGTAAACTCGCGGTGTTATTTCGTCTTTATATTTGCCGTAATGTGGAATTCTACCGGCAAAAATTATGGATTTAAGATTCAATTGATCACACAATTCTTTTCTGGCATCATACAAACGCCGACCTAATCTTAAACCACGATACTTTGGGTTTATAAAAACATCGATACCATAAATAACTTCACCATCAGGATTGTGTGTAGAAAAAGTATAGTTGCCAGTAATTGCTCTATAATTCCTTGTTTTAAAGGCGAAATCTTCTGTAACTAAAATCGATAATGCCGAACCTACAACAATTCCATCAACTACAATTACTAATTGACCTTCTGGAAATTTTTCTAGTAAATTTTGCAATTGATGTTCTTTCCAAAATGATTGTGCCATCTCTGGATAGGATTCTACCATCGATTTTATTAACTCTTTGTAATCTTCTATTTGTAAATTTCGTAATTCTACCGATTGAATTGCTTTGGACATATTGTATTGATTTTCAACAAATATAGTTAAATAATTTCCGTTTACAAACGTTTACAAATATTTACAACCGAAATTAAGTGGTTATGTACCGAATAAAGTTTGCAAATCGCCACAACTTTGCATCGTCGGAAATGAGAAACGGATTTCTTGTAACCGACAAAATACACACACACAATAATAACAATTTAATTTAAACGCCATGAACGCATTAAAAAACAGAGTACAATTAATTGGACACGTAGGTCAAGAACCAGAAATTAAAAATCTTGACGGAGGAAAAAAACTTGCTAATATTTCTATTGCAACCAATGATGTTTATTACAAAGAAAACGGAGACAAAGTAGAACAAACCGAGTGGCACAGAGTTACTGCTTGGGGAAAAACTGCCGAAATCATCGAGAAATATGTAGTAAAAGGAAAAGAAATTGCCATTGAAGGTAAGTTAACTCACAGAAGTTATGACGACAAAGACGGAAACAAACGTTATGTTACTGAGATTGTTGCTAACGAAGTTTTATTAATTGGAAAGTAATTTTTAAAAGTTGTAAACGCCACGATTAATGCAAACGAATAATGAAAAGTCAAGTCGTGGCTTTTGCATCTTTCTCAAAAACTAAGAAAAGATGAAAGTTAAAGTATTCACCATAAGATTGACAGAAAACGAACTAGAAATTGATCAAAATAGTTTGAATGATTTTTTAGAAATGGTACTATTCAAGAAGTCAAGCACACAATTTGTAGAACTTGAAAACGATTGTTATTGGTCGGTTTTAGTGCATTATGAAGAGATTTCTGACGCAAAAGATGAAGAGTCAAAACAAGAAATCGAGTTATCAGAAAGAGAACAAACGATTTTTCAAAATCTAAAGAAATGGCGAGCAGAAAAAGCATCGGAACTTGGATTTAAAAGTTTTATGATTTGTCATAATTCTGA
>JANXVF010000062.1 GCA_025351785.1 Flavobacterium sp. | reverse complement strand
CAAGTTAGGAGGTCAACACAAAATACCGAGGCTTTCAAATCAAAGAGATTATTTAGATTTATTAAAGATACGAAATGAAAAAGTAGTTTCTTAATTTTTTAAATGGTATAGTTTTTGAAAATATTTATTTTAATGGCTTTAGCCTAATAAATATATGTAACCACAAAGAAACATAGAAAACATATCCTTTAAAAAAGCTTCGCTTTATATAGAATTGATAGCTATGTGAAAAAAAATATTTCTAAAATTTTCTTATTCAGAAGTATAATCTATGGCTCTATGTGGTTTAAAAAATAAATATACATTTTAGACCAAAGCCTTTTTAATCTAAAGTTCAAAAAAATATGAAAAACACATTTGCAATTTTAATTATAATATTTTTACTTTCATCTTGTGCAACACACTCAGGAAGAGTTTGTGGAGGTCCAGGTGGCAGACGTTGCGTAGAAAATCAAAAAATTAAAACCCTAAAAGTGCAAGCAAACTATAAAAGAATTTCTTAAAATTGATGTTTTAAACAAACTTAGAACTCTACCTTTACAGTTCTAAACAATGCTTTTTTGAAAACAAAATTATATCTATCTCTTTTTTGTGTTGCTTTTTTTTGGGGCACTACTTTTTTAGCAATTCGCATTGGGTTAGAATCAATTCCTCCGTTTTTACTTGCCGGAATGAGAAATATAATTTCTGGAACTTTAATTTTTTTATACTTGTTAAGTCAACAAAAATTAGAACTCTTGTCGGCTAGGCAAATAGCTAGATCTTTTTTACTTTCGATATTAATGATAGTTTTTGCAAACGGATTGACTACTTTTTCCGAAAAATATATCACTAGTGGATTAGCTTCTTTAATCTCTACACTATCTCCGTTTTTTGTTTTGGTTTTAAATATAATTCTAGGTTACGAAAAACTTTCTGTAAAAACAGCAGTTGGCATAGCTATGGGAATGTTAGGAATATTTTTTATTTATCAAAATAATTTAGTCGAACTATTAAATCCCGAATATCGTTTCGGAATAATTGCAATTTTACTAGCTGTTTTTTCTTGGTCAGTAGGAACCATAATAACAAAAAAAGGGCAGAAAATTCCAGCATCGATGCTCATGAATATTTGCACCCAAATGTTTTTTGCAGGAATAATTTTAATATTAATTCAATTTCATTTCACACCGATTATTGTAATAGAAAACTTTTCAACCCGAAGTCTATTAGCTGTAATTTATCTAGCAGTTTTTGGTTCGGTTGTAGGATATATTGCCTATAGTTACTTAATCACCCAACTTCCATCGACAAAAGTTGCAGTTTTATCTTATGTAAATGTAATTGTGGCATTATTTCTCGGCTGGTTGATACTTAATGAAGTTATATCAGCTCGCATTATTGTTGCAACTCTATTAATTATTTCAGGTGTTGTGATTGTGAATTTTAAAAAAAGAAATTCAAAAGAATCATAAATTTTTATTTTTTGGTGTAACAATTTTGATATGATTTAGTCTTATTTGAAATCATCATCTAAATCAATCAAAAAATGAAATCATCATCTTCCTATTTTTCAAAAGTGTTTCAATCATCAATCATTTATCAATTGAAACTTTAAATCAACCTTTTTTATTTTTATTAAAGAATGTCTCAAATCATGATTTGGGGCGAGTCAGTTTATTTTAATTTCAAATTTTGTCATCAATTAAATCATCAATCAAAAAAAATCAAATCAATGAAAAAATTTTTATTTGCCACAGCATTATTAGTTTTTCTAAATAGTAATGCTCAAGAAATTACAGTTCAAAAAGATTCGCTCAAGAAAGAAAAAATCACCAAGTTGGACGAAGTGAAAATCGAAAATCGAAAAAAATATATCAAAGTAGATTCTGATAAAACCACAGTTTTAGTAAAAGATAATGGCATGCTAAACAGTGGAAGTTCACTAGAGGCTGTAAAAAAATTGCCTGGAGTTATAACCTCACCAACCGGAAGTATTACACTAAATGGAAAAGGAGTGAAAATTTATGTAGATGGTACACCAAGTAGTTTATCTGGCACAGATTTGCAAAATTATCTTAATTCGCTTCCAGCAAATGCTATCGAAAAAGTAGAATTAATTTATAATCCTGGAGCTTCCTTTGACGCTAATTCTAGTGGTTCGATAATCAATATTGTTACAAGTTCTAAAAGAATGAAAGGTGTAAATGCCAGTTTTAATATCAATTATAATTTTAATAAATATCAAAAACCGAGTCCACAAATATTATTGAACGGAAAAACTAAAAGTTTAAGCTGGCAAACTATGTTGGGCTACAATTATATTGATAGCGAGCAACGAGGAACTAATGGACAAACGTTTACTAATTATTTTGGAGGAACAGGGAATTTAAATCAAGAAAACTTTACCGTAACGACCAATAGAAATTTGTATTTTAGGTTAGGGATAAATTATAAACTATCAAAAAAATCGAATATATTATTTAACTATAACGGAAATTATGCAAACGACAGAAATGTTTTTGAAGCAACAACTTTAGGTTCTGGAATTGATTATAAAAACAACGGAATTACTAAAAATACAAACAATAACCACGAGTTGAGTTTGCAATTTAAAACAAAGTTAGACACCCTAGGAAGAACTTTCGACATTATAGGATTTTCAAATTTGTATGACAAAAATCCGATTACTTTTTCAAATGCTTTTGATAATGTTTCCAATATGAGTTCGTTTAATAACGGAAATAATAAGTTTAAGTTGAACAATCATTATTTAAAATATGATTTTGCAATACCGTTTGAAAAAATGAAATTTTCAATAAATACAGGCGGAAAATTCAATATTTTGCAAGTCAATAATTTGGGGAATTATTATACAACAGCTCCAACAAAAACCATAGATTTTGATTATACCGAAAATAATTTAGCATTTTATGTTGAGGCAAGAAAAAAAATTAAAAAATTTAGTTTTACAATAGGATTACGATATGAAAACTTTGATGTAACCAGAAAAACTAATGCTTCGAGTACCGATATTAAGTTTAAAAACAATAATTTATTCCCAAATTTGAGTGCTATTTATGAAATTAATGATAACATTAATATTTCGGCTTCTTATTCTAAAAAAATTGAGCAACCAAGTTATAGCAATTTAGATCCGAATAATGGAAATAATTTTGACCAATATAATACTTCGCAAGGAAATTTATTTTTGAATCCTACTTTTTTTGACAATTTTGATTTTAAAATTTCAGCTTTTCAATTTGTACAATTGGGTGTAAATTATACTTCATCAAAAGATAATAATTTATTTGTTTTTAGTGCAAAACCAAACGAACTATTGAGTAATCAAACGTTTCAGCAGTTTGAAAAATTTAGCACTTTTAGCGCTTATGCGTCATTCCCTATACCCTTAGATTATTTTTTTAAAGGCAAAGAGGAGTTTCAAAAACGAATGAATGATATGGATAAAATGAATTATATATTTTTTAATATCAATTACATAAAATCAGAAATCAAAGGATATGAATTTCCGTATAAAAATAAAGCCATTTTTAATTATGCCTTACAATCTCAAATTATTTTGCCTTGGGGAATTAAAAACGCAATAACCTATTATATTTTGCCTCCTGGAAATTGGCAAATTTATAAAGTCACAAAATCTATTCAACAGTTTGATATTTCGTTCAATAAAGATTTTATGAATAAAAAGTTGAAACTAGGTTTGCATTGTTTTGATGTATTTAATTCAAACGAAATTAATGCCATTATATCAGGACAAAATTTAGAAACATCATTCAAACAAAAGCAGGATAGTAGAACCTTTAGAATATCATTAACATATAATTTTGGAAATTTAAAATTAGCAAAAGAAAACACCAATATAGAAACTGAGAAAGTAAAAGCAGGAGGCGGCATTATAAAATAGTAAATCGAAATAATAAATTAAAAACCAAATTCCAACTATTCCATACCGTCAATAGAAACATTAATAGTACCTGTGGTTGTAATAAATGCAATGATTGCTTTGTTGGTTAATTCTACTTTTTCAAACTCAAAATCGGTTAGGGTTCCGTTTACAAAAACCCCTTTCATAGGCGAATAATTAGTCAAGTAAGGAATCATATTTTTCTTTGCTTCTTCTAGATTTTCTTTTATCGAATACCGGCAATTTGCTTGAATTTTCTTTAAAATAAGACCTTCTAAAAGCCAATTTGCAGTTCGAGTTAAAATCCCTTTTGTGTTTAAAACATAATCCATATTTTCAAAATAAATTTCCTTTGTAACAGCGTTATAGTTTGGAATTCCCGACAAGTAAATAGAACCGTTTAAACTTCCTGTCATCGATAATTCGATAATCATTTTGCTGTCTTTGGCCCACAAGGCAACTTTTTGAACCACAATTTTTCGTGTTCCCGACGCAAATTCTTTTCCCTGAAAATTTTTTGTGATTATTCGAGAAGCACTTTCAAAAGTTGAAATTGCAGCTACAGTTGCAGTGGTTTTGTTTGGAACTTTACTCATTGATTTAAATAAAATTAAATCTTTATTAAACGTATTTTTAGGTTCTTGACCCACCATAGTTTGCATGCTACATTTGAGTCCTAAGCTCATTGCAATTTTATTTTTTTGTAAAACAGCATCGGTAACATACATTTCTAAGGGGATCAATTTAAACCATGTTTCATAGTTTTCGCTGGTTTGAAAAGGGGTACTCATTTTTTCTAAAACTTGAATAACATAGGGTTTAAAATCGCAGGATTGCTCAATGGCATCGTCAATTTTTTTTGCAACTTTCGATTTGAATATCGATAAGGTAGGATTTATTATATAAGTTATTGGAACTTTTTTTCCTGCAATAAGAATTGAAGGACTTTCTGTCCACTCAAATTTTTCGATTGTTGAGGTTGTATTCATCTTCCAATTAGAAAGTTTAGCATCGCTTAACAAAGTTATTGTGCCGTTAAGTTCAATTTCTCTAGTATCATTGAGTCCTAAAAACTCAGTTCCATATTTAAATTTTGCCCAAATTTTTAAGGGTAAAATAGATTCTATTTTTCCCTCTTTTTCACTGATTTTTATTGAAGCAGTTTTCCAAATTTTCATTTCGGTTTTATCATCCGTTATGTCAGAATCTTCATAAATCAAACCAGATAGTGACTTATTTAGTTGATTTTCGATTTCCTTCAAGGATATTTCCATAGGCATACTTAAAAACGAGGTTGTGGTTTTATATGCAACTGGCAAATTATCTGACGGTTCAGGTTTTAAGGCTTCAAATTTATTTGTTGATGAGCAGCTTGAAACAAGATATAACAGAATAATTAGCAATAAGAATGACAAGTTTTTTGATACCATTTTGATTCGCATTTAGGTTCGTTTTTTATTTAAATAATGCACTCAAATGAATTCATTAAATAAATTTTGGTCAAATTTAAATCAGAATGTTCATTTTGAATATTATTTTTTTGATAAATTATTAAAACAGGCAATTAGTTCATGTAGTTTTTTTGGTATGAAGTAGTTTTACGCAGGCAAAAAATAGTTTGTGTTCTATTTATACATAAAATTTATTTTGAGTATTAAGTTTTTAATAAAATTTAAATTAAAGACAAACTGTGCATTTTTTTGTTGAAAGGCAATGTTTGTGTAAGGTTTAACTAATTTATGAAAGTATATTTGTAACAAATCAAAAACTATAACGTCAAATATCTTTAAAATAAATCCATTAAATTTGCATCAAATTTGTTACAATCAAAAAAATAATATGAAAAAAATTAGTTTCATTTTACTTTTACTTCTAAGCTTATCTCTTCAGGCTCAAACAAAAAAATGGTCATTGAGAGAATGTGTAGATTATGCTTTAAAAAATAATATCTCCATTCAGCAATCAGATTTAGATAATCGAACTGCTGCTATCGAAAAAACTGCTGCTATTGGAAATTTCTTACCCAAGGTAAATGCAAATGCATCTCATTCCTGGAATATAGGTTTGAATCAAAATATTACCACGGGACTTTTAGAAAATCAAACAACTCAGTTTACTTCTGCAGGATTAAATGCTAATGTAAGCATATACAATGGTTTGCAAAATCAGTATCGACTGCGAAGAGCAAATCTTTCAATACTTGCAGCACAATTTCAGCTATCTAAAATGAAAGATGATGTTTCATTAAACGTGGCAAATGCTTTTTTACAAATTTTATTTAATAAAGAGAATTTAACAGTACAAAATCAGCAATTAGCAAACGATGAAAAACAATTAAATAAAACCACAGAGCTTGTAAATGCTGGAAGTATTCCGAGAGGCGATTTGCTAGATGTAAAAGCGACTGTTGCAAACGATAAGCAAAAAGTAGTAACTGCCGAAAATAGTTTATTTATTTCAAAATTGAGTTTGGCTCAACTATTACAACTTGAAGATTTTCAAACTTTTGATATTTTAGATACAGATTATGAAGTAAAACCAAGTGTGGTTATGACTGAAAAACCTGAGGCTATTTTAGAAAAAGCAAAACAAGAGCGTGTGGAATTGAAAATAGCAAAAACAAATTTAGATATTGCTCAAAAAGACATCAAGATAGCAAAAGGAGCCTATCAGCCAAGTGTAACCGGCTTTTATAGTTTTAGTTCAAGAGTAAGTTATTCAGATAGAATTTTAGGGATAGATGGTAACGGAAATCCTATATTGGGGAACCCTCTTCCATTTTTTGATCAATTTAGTAGAAACAAAGGACATAATTTTGGTGTACAGTTGAATATTCCAATTTTTAACGGATTTGCAACAAAAAACAATGTCGATAGATACAAAATTGCTTACGATAGATCAAAAATTGCTTCTAAACAAGCCGATTTAGACCTTGAACGAAACGTGTATACCGCAATTACAAATGCAAGAGGAGCGCTAAATGTTTATGAATCTTCAAAAACAGCACTCGAAGCTAGAACAGAAGCATTGAATTATGCAAAAGAAAAATATGATGTTGGATTAATGAATAGTTTTGATTTTAACCAGTCGCAAACACTTTTTGTAAATGCACAATCGGAGGTTTTAAGAACTAAGTTTGATTATATTTTTAAAGTTAAAGTAGTAGAGTTTTATTTTGGAATTCCAATCACAGAAAATAAATAAATGTTATGTCAAAAAGAATTAAAATAATTTTAGTTGTTGCAGTTGTATTAGTTGTAGTGTTATTAGGGTTATCAAAAGCGGGTGTTTTTGGCGACAGAGACGACTCTAAAGAAGTTGATGTAGCAAAGGCAAACGAAATTACAATTATAGAAACGGTATCAGCAACGGGAAAAATTCAGCCTGAAATAGAAGTCAAAATTGCTTCACAAGTTTCGGGAGAGATTATTAGTTTGCCCGTAAAGGAAGGACAAGTTGTAAAAAAAGGAGATTTGCTAGTAAAGATAAATCCCGATTTATATACATCTGGTTTAAACAGATCTGTTTCTAATTTCTCAGGAACAAAATCGGGACTTAATCAAGCCGATGCTTCATTTAAAGAGGCAACTGCAAGTTATGAAAGAAGCAAAACGTTGTTTGCCAAAGGAATCATTTCAAAATCAGAATGGGATAAAGCGATTGCATCATTTGAAGTAGCAAAAGCTAATAAACAAACGGCTTATTTTAATGTTCAAAGTGCCTTAGCATCTGTTAAAGAAGCAAAAGATAATTTAGGACGAACTATAATTTATTCGCCAAACGATGGAACAATTTCTAAATTGAGTGTGGAAACTGGCGAGAGAATTTTAGGAACGCAACAAATGTCGGGAACCGAATTAATGCGTGTTGCTAATTTAAATAATATGGAGGTTGAAGTTGATGTAAACGAAAATGATATTGTAAAAATTAGTATCGGTGACGAGACTAAAATTCAGGTTGATGCTTATTTAAAAAAAGAGTTTAAAGGGATTGTAACTAGTATTTCAAACTCGGCTAGCACCACTACAACCGCCGATCAGGTTACAAATTTCAAGGTTAAGGTTCGTATTCAAAAAGAATCGTATCAAGATTTGTTAGTAGGAAAACCAGTAACTTATTCTCCCTTTAGACCTGGGATGACTGCAACTGTTGATATAATGACAACTCGAAAAGATCATGTTATCGGAATTCCAATAAGCTCGGTAGTTGTAAAATCAGATACATCTGCTACCAAAAAAGTAGAAGTTGCCGATGATAAAGCTACAGATAAAGTAAAAACTAAAAGTGATAAAAAATTAGAATGTGTTTTTGTAAAAGTAGGTCAGAAGGCAAAAATTAAAATTGTAAAAACAGGAATTCAAGACGACACAAATATTGAAATTTTATCAGGGTTGAAAAAAGGTGATGAGGTAATCACTGGACCTTATGTTACTGTTTCTAAGGATTTAAACTCTGGAGATAAAGTAAAAATTACAGCAGATAAAAACAAAGTTAAAAAATAGATTTTATGTATATTATTTGATTTAATCTATTTTATATAGTTTAATCAACAAAATCAACGTGTTAACTTTCATTTTTTTTAAAAATCAAATAGACTTAAATTCCATGACCAGAAAGGATGATTTTAAAAAGTCATAATCTTGTACTATGAACTTTTGATTCGATTTCAATTTGTTATAAATCATTACATTTGTTACATGCAATTATCAAATCATAAAAATATTTATTTCGCTTCTGATCAGCATTTTGGCGCTCCAACTCCAGAGTTAAGTTTTCCCAGAGAACAAAAATTTGTAAAATGGCTTGACGAAATCAAAAAAGATGCCGAGGCTATTTTTTTACTAGGCGATTTATTCGATTTTTGGTTTGAATATAAAAAAGTTGTTCCTAAAGGATTTGTAAGAGTTTTAGGTAAACTTGCCGAAATAAGAGATAGCGGAATTCCTATTTATTTTTTTGTTGGTAATCATGATTTGTGGATGGATGATTATTTTGAAAAAGAACTAAACATTCCTGTATATCATGATAACAAAGAATTTATTTTGAATGGAAAAACTTTCTTAATAGGTCATGGTGACGGAAAAGGCCCAAATGACAAAGGATATAAACGTATGAAAAAAGTTTTTGTACACCCAGTTTCAAAATGGATTTTTAGGTGGTTGCATCCCGATTTGGGAGTTCGAATAGCTCAAAATTTATCAGTAAAAAACAAATTAATTTCGGGCAATGATGACGTTAAATTTCTTGGTGAAGAAAACGAATGGCTAGTTCAATATTCTAAAAGAAAGTTGGAAACTAAACATTATGATTATTTAATTTTTGGACACCGCCATTTGCCAATGATAATTCCTGTTAGTGAGCATGCCAAATATGTTAATCTTGGGGACTGGATAGGGTATTTTACCTATGGCGTTTTTGATGGAGTGACTCTTGAATTAAAAACGTATGGTGATTAGAATACACAAACTTATTGAGTTATTTATTCACATAATTTTTAAAAGAAATTGACGAGCTTTATTTGTAATGAAACAATATTGAGTTAATTACTTACCATATAAAAAAAATTGGCTTAACTGTTTTCGAGTGCTTCGACGTCTTTTTGTAAATTTAATTTTCTGAAATCTGGGAGTGCTATTGCGGTTGTTGTTACTGTTACAAGTGTCATTATTCCCCCAAAAACTACTGCCGTTACAGTACCCATAATTTTTGCTGTAAAGCCACTTTCAAAAGCACCAAGCTCGTTTGACGAACCCACAAATATTGAATTTACAGAGGCAACTCTACCTCTCATAGTGTCGGGCGTGTGAATTTGGAGAATGGTATTTCGAAGTACAACAGAAACACCATCTACAACACCACTCAAAAAAAGTGCTAATGCTGAAACCCAGAAAATAGTGGATAATCCAAAAATAATTATGCAAAGTCCAAACATAAAAATGGCGGATAATAAATTGATTCCTGCATTTTTATTTAGTGAAATATATGCCGATAAAATCATGGTTATTACAGACCCAATTGCCGGAGCGGCACGCAAAATTCCAAAACCTTCACTTCCTACTTTTAAAATATCTTGAGCAAAAATAGGCAACAATGCCATAGCACCGCCAAATAAAACGGCAAACATATCGAGTGATAATGCACCTAAAATAGTTTTGTTTTTAAAAACAAATTTTACGCCTTCTTTTAAACTTTCAAAAATGGGTTCGCCAATTTTAGGATTCAAAATAGGTTTTGAACTTATTTGAGTGATAAAGATTAAAGCTAATATCGAAAAGGTAAAAACTAAACATAACGACCAATGAACTCCAATAAATCCGATAGAAAAACCCGCAATTGCTGGACCAAACATCGAACCCATTTGCCAAACAGAGCTACTCCAAGTAGATGCATTTGGGTACATTTTTTTAGGTACAATTAAGGCTAAAAGAGAAAATACAGTAGGACCAATAAAAGAACGCACTAAACCACCAAAAAATACCAAACAGTAAATTAAATAAAGTAGTGTAGAAGCTTCAAATTGAGTTTTAATTGACGGCAAGGTTACTAAAAACAATCCAAAACTAATAATCGAAAATCCTAAAATACATTTTATTAAAAGTGATTTTTTTTCGTTTTGATCGACTATATGTCCTGCAAAAAGAGCCATAGCAATGGCAGGAATGATTTCCATAAGTCCAATAATACCGAGTGATAACGGATTTTTTGTTAACTTGTAAACTTCCCATTCTATAATTACAAATTGCATAGACCATGCAAAAACCATTGCAAATCGCATAAATAAAAAAAATCTAAATTCTTTGATTCGCAACGCGGCATAGGGATCTTTATATTTCATTGTAATTTTTAATGTCTTTTAACCTAAGTTGTAGCGTTACGTTTCCGTTGAATTCATTTTCATCAATACAGTAAACGGCATCAAATGATTTTTGATTTTTTATTAGTTTTAGTTTATTTCCCAGACCAAAACCTATGGCACTAAATCCTTCAGAATTATTTTGCTTTATAAACAGTTTTAAATGTTCGTCGCTTTGACCAATTGGTTTTGCATAGCCTGTGTCATTTACATTTTTTGTGATAAAAACTGGTGTTCTGTTTTGTGGTCCAAAAGGCTCGAACTGATTCAAAATTCGAACAAATTTTTCATTAATATTTTCAAAATTCAATGTTGCATCAATCGAAATTTCGGGAGTTAATAATTCGTTAGGTATAGTTTTTTGCACTTCATTTTCAAAAGCTTGTTTGAAATTTTCATAATTTTCTTCTTTCATAGTCATTCCAGCAGCATACATGTGACCCCCAAATTGTTCTAAATGTGATGCACATGCTTCTATAGCATTATAAACATCAAAATCTTTAACCGATCTTGCAGATGCAGCTAGTTTATCACCACTTTTTGTAAAAACTAAAGTCGGTCTATAGTAAGTTTCTATCAATCTGGAAGCTACAATCCCAATGACGCCTTTGTGCCAATTATCCTGGTAGACTACAGTAGTAAAGTTTTCTTTTTCGTTGTTTTTTTCTATTTGCGAAAGAGCTTCGATAGTAATTTGTTTATCCAAATTTTTTCTATCAATGTTATATCCCTCAATTTCTGATGCAAATTTCTGTGCCTGTTCTAGATTAAATTCTGTTAAAAGTGCAACAGCTTCATTGCCATGTTTCACTCTTCCTGCAGCATTGATTCTGGGAGCAATTATAAAAACTACATCGGTAATTGTAAGCGTTTTTTTCTTCACGTTTTGGATAAGCGCTTTTATTCCTGCTCGCGGATTGGAATTTATTACTTCCAAACCAAATTTGGCTAATATTCTATTTTCACCTGTTATGGGAACAATATCAGCACCTATTGCAGTAGCGACTAAATCTAAATAGGGAATTAAATCAACCAATGATTGGTTTCTATTTTGTGCCAATGCTTGAATGAGTTTAAATCCAATTCCACAACCGCATAATTCGTCATATGGATAGGTGCAATCGTCACGTTTTGGATCTAAAACCGCAATGGCATTTGGTAATTCATTTCCTGGTCTGTGGTGATCACAAATAATAAAATCGATGTTTTTTGCATTGGCATACTGTACATGATCGATTGATTTTATGCCACAATCTAATGCAATTATTAGTGAAATTCCGTTGTCATCAGCATAGTCAATTCCTTTGAATGAAATTCCGTAACCTTCGTCATAACGATCGGGAATGTAAGTTGCAATATTTGGATAATAACTTTTCAAATATGAAGAAACTAATGAAACAGCAGTGGTTCCATCAACATCATAATCGCCAAAAATTAGAATATTTTCTCGATTTTCAATAGCTTTTTCTATTCGAGAAACGGCTTTGTCCATATCTTTCATGAGATATGGATTGTGCAAATCGCTTAATGAGGGTCTGAAAAATGTTTTAGCTTCTTCAAAGTTTGTAATACTTCTTTGAATCAATAATGTGGCAATGATTTCGTCAACTTTAAGTTCGTTTTGTAGTTTTTGAACTTGTTCTTTTTCTGGCTTCGATTGTAATGTCCAACGCATAGGATATTAGATATTAATCTTATCTGCCGACAGGCAGGTTTTTGAAATTAGATTTTGGCGTATATATATTTAGCAAATGTATAAAAATTGAATTGAAAATCAAGTTGTTGAAAAATAATTTGCTAATTTTCGATAATTATTACTTCAAATTCTTACCACCAACCACAGCAACAATTTCGCCTTTTGGAGGTTTTGCTTCATAATGTTTTAAAACTTCGTCAGCTTTGCCGCGAACAGTTTCTTCGTGCAGTTTAGACAATTCTCTTGAGATAGAAACTTGGCGATCTGCTCCAAAATACAGCACAAATTCGGCTAAGGTTTTAACCAATTTATGTGGCGAAACATAAAAAATCATGGTACGAGTTTCTTCTGCTAAAACTAAATATCTTGATTGTCTTCCTTTTTTTTCGGGCAAGAATCCTTCAAAAACAAATCGGTCATTTGGCAAGCCACTATTCACTAATGCTGGAACAAAAGCAGTTGCGCCAGGCAAACAATCAACTTCAATATTATTTTCGACACAAGCGCGCGTTAATAAAAATCCAGGGTCAGATATTGCTGGCGTACCAGCATCACTTATTAACGCAATAGTTTCGCCACCTTTTAATCGAGCAATTAAATTATCAATAGTTTTATGTTCGTTGTGCATGTGATGACTATGCATGTGCGTGGAAATTTCGAAGTGTTTCAACAATTTGCCGCTAGTGCGAGTGTCTTCTGCCAAGATTAAATCGGCTTCTTTCAAAACTCTTATAGCTCTAAAAGTCATATCTTCAAGATTGCCAATCGGTGTTGGAACTATGAAAAGTTTAGACATTTAAGAAAATTTTTTCTCCAAAATTTCCATAAATCTTTCAGCATATTCTTCTTTCCCTTTCCAGTTATCGTAGTCAGGTTTTACCATATCTTCTACAAATTCTTTTGCTTCACTTAACGAATCAAATGTGTTTAATTGCGAAATTACCCTGTTATAATCTTCAGTACTGTCTGCAAATAAATTTTTCACAAATCCAATTCTATCATTCAATCCAACATTTATTGTAGTAGCAAATTTATCATTTAATGTATTTGTATTTTGAGTATTTTTTTCAGGAATCAATACTGTTTCGTCTGCAACTTTTGCTTTTGAACTTGATGCAGATACATCATTAGGTTTCACAAATACTGGTTCGCTATAATTTTGTCCCAATAAATCTTCAAATGATATTTGTTGTGGTTCCTGCTTTTTTGAATCTATAATTTTTTCAACTTTATCTTCAACTCTTTCATCTTTATCTTCAACTCTTTCATCGGGAGTTTCTGCTGCAAGTTCAAAGATAGGTTCAAAATCAAAATCCGATTTTGAATGTTCAACAATTTGTTCCTCTGTATTTTCTTTTTTAGATTCTTCAAGAAAATCTAAGTTTTTTTCTGTATCACTAAAATCTTCAGAAGTGGTTATTTTTAATTCTTCCTCAATTAATTCACTATTTTCTTCAATTTCAGGTGTGCTAATTTTTAAATCTTTTGCCAGATTTTTTTCAAGTTTAGATTCAAGTTCATCCTGCGAAATAGTTAATTTTAATTGTTCGAAATTATCTTGGTAAAATTTTAAAGTAGCTAAAGTTTCATATAATTTCTGGGTTTCACTGTATAATTGATCAACTTCTGATTTATTTTTTAGTTTTAAAATGCGATGTGCAATGCTGATTAATTCTGATTCCAATCTTTTCTTCATAACTTTTAAAATTATAGTGAGTAGCTTATCTTTATTTATGATAAATTTGTTTTAGCACAAAGTAATAAAAATTATTACTTTTAACGGTCTAAAAATACAAAATGTTTCTCGAAAATACAGTAAATCACAAAGAACAATTTGGCTGGATTGAAGTTATCTGCGGCTCAATGTTTTCAGGCAAGACCGAGGAATTAATTCGTAGATTAAAACGAGCTCAGTTTGCTAAACAAAAAGTTGAAATTTTCAAACCATCAATCGATACTCGATATGATGATGAAATGGTAGTTTCTCATAATAAAAATGAAATTCGTTCTACACCAGTTCCCGCCGCTGCCAATATTGCGATTCTCGCTCAAGGTTGCGATGTTGTAGGTATTGACGAAGCTCAGTTTTTTGATGATGGTATAATAAAAATCTGTAACGATTTAGCCAACTCAGGAATTCGAGTTATCGTTGCCGGATTGGATATGGATTTTAAAGGAAATCCGTTTGGACCAATGCCTGCACTGATGGCAACTGCAGAATATGTAACCAAAGTTCACGCCGTTTGTACTAGAACTGGAAACTTAGCCCATTATAGTTTTAGAAAAGCCGATAGCGATAGCTTAGTTCTACTTGGCGAAAACGAAGAATATGAGCCATTAAGTAGAGCATCATATTATAAAGCGATGCGAGAAAACATTGTAGTTGTAGATGCTGTAACAATTTTAGAAGATAAAAAATCTAAAATTTGACACTTATTATCCGCAATATTATTCCAGTCATCAAAGCCGATTTTGTTGGTCAAAACGAAGTTGCCATCATAGATTTTATTTCAATTGATAGTAGATCTTTACAAAATTCTAAAAATACTTTGTTTTTTGCTATTATTGGTCCAAATAATGATGGTCATAATTATATTTTGGAGCTTATTAAAATTGGAGTTTCAAATTTTGTTGTTCAATTTATTCCTAATAATTTAAAAAATAAAGCAAATTTTTTAGTAGTTGAAAATACACTTGATGCACTTCAAAAGTTTGCTTCATTTTACCGAAATACTTTCGATTTTCCAGTTATAGGAATCACAGGAAGTAACGGAAAAACAATCATTAAAGAATGGTTGAATTTCTTGTTAAGTCCTGATTATAATATTATTCGTTCGCCTAAAAGTTACAATTCACAAGTTGGTGTACCGCTTTCGGTTTTAGGAATTAATGAAAAGCACAATCTTGCTATTTTTGAAGCCGGAATTTCTACCACAAATGAAATGACGAATCTTCAAAAAATCATTCAACCAACTATTGGAATTTTATCTAATATTGGTTCGGCTCACGACGAAGGTTTTCACGATGCAGGCGAAAAAATCAAAGAAAAATTAAAACTGTTCAGTTCGGTTGAAGTTTTAATTATGAATAAAAATAGAACAATTGAAGCTTTTCTAAATCCAAAAATCAAAACATTTACTTGGAGTTCTGATGATGGAAAAGCCGATGTTTTTGTTATTGCAACAGAAAGTTCAGATAAAACCGAATTCAAAATTACTTACGAGAAACTTTGTTTCAAAATAACGATTCCGTTTAATGATCAAGCGTCTATTGAAAATGCACTGCATTGTTTGATGGTTATGTTGTATTTCAAATATGATCAAGTTGTTATTCAGCAACGAATGACAATGTTGTATCCGGTTGAAATGCGTTTGAAAGTCAAAAACGGAGTTAACAATACAACACTTATTGACGATAGTTACAGTTCTGATTTTCAGTCGTTAAAAATAGCATTGGATTTTCTGGAAAGTCAAAAACAATACAAAAAGAAAACTTTAATTCTATCGGATATTTTTCAAAGCGGATTGGTAACTGATGAATTATATTCGCAAGTTTCACATTTAATTGTTTCCAATAAAATCAATCGTGTAATTGCCATTGGAAAAACTATTTCAGGATTTAAAAATAAATTTCCGAATTGTATTGCATTTGAAACGACTGAAAATTTTCTAGAAACAATTGACAAAATTCCATTTGAAAACGAAACGATTCTTATAAAAGGTGCACGTCATTTTCATTTTGAAGAATTGGTTGTTGCTTTAGAAGAAAAAACACATGAAACGGTTTTAGAAATCAATTTGAATGCCATAAGTCATAATTTGAATTTCTATAAATCTAAACTTAATCCAGAAACCAAATTGATGGTTATGGTAAAAGCTTTTGGTTATGGAAATGGCGGATTTGAAGTTGCCAAATTGCTTTCGCATCACAAAGTAGATTATCTTGGAGTGGCTTTTGCCGATGAAGGAATTTCGCTAAAAAATGCTGGAATCGACTTGCCAATTATGGTTTTGAATCCAGAAAACACGAGTTTTTCAGCAATTATTCAACACCAATTAGAACCAGAAATTTATTCGATAAAAGGTTTGGTCGCTTTTTTGAAAATTGCAGCACAAAAGAAATTAAAGAACTTCCCAATTCATATCAAATTAGATACAGGAATGCACCGATTGGGATTTGAAGAAGAAAATATTGATGAATTAATTGCTAAACTTAAAGCAAATAAAACGGTTGAAGTAAAAAGCATTTTGTCACATTTGGCAACTAGCGACGACATGAAATTTATTGATTTCACCCTTTCACAAATTAAATTATTTGAAGAATTGTCATTTAAACTGATGTCAGAATTAGATATAAATCCAATTCGTCATATTTTGAATACTTCGGGAATTTCTAATTTTCCACAAGCGCAATATAGTATGGTTCGTTTAGGAATTGGACTTTATGGAGTTTCTAACGATGATGAGGAACAAAAATCATTAGAAAATGTAGGAACTTTAAAATCTATTATTTCACAAATACGAACTATTGAAGCCGGAGAAAGTGTAGGTTACGGCAGAAGATTTATAGCCGAAAAGCCAACAAAAATTGCTACAATTCCAATAGGTTACGCCGACGGAATTTCAAGACATTGGGGAAATGGAGTAGGATATGTAGTCATCAAGAATAAAAAAGCATCAATACTTGGAAATGTTTGTATGGATATGTTAATGGTTGATATTTCGGAAATTGATTGTAAAGAAGGAACAGAAGTAATTATTTTTGGAGAGAATCCTACGGTTAGTTTTATGGCGAAACAATTAGGAACGATTCCTTATGAAATTATGACAAGTATCTCTCAAAGAGTGAAAAGAGTCTTTTATAGAGAGTAGTCAAAATTCTACATTTAAATTAAACACTTGTTAAAAATTTAATTATATTTGTTTTCTAACCAATTAACAAAATTATTATGGGATTTTTTTCAGATTTTAAAGCCTCTTTAATGAAAGGCGACGTATTAAGTTTAGCTACTGCTGTAGTCATTGGAGCAGCTTTCGGAAAAGTTATAGCATCTGCTGTCGAGGATGTTATTATGCCAGTTGTAGGTTTAATAACTGGTGGAGTTGATTTTACTACAAAATTTATTGCATTAAATGGTCAAAATTATACTGACTTAGCCGCTGCTAAAACGGCTGGAGCTGCTGTAATTACTTACGGAAATTTAGTGCAAGCAATTATAAATTTTGTAATCATATCCTTGTTTATTTTTGTAATTTTAAGAGCAGCAGAAAAATCAAAAAAGAAAGAAGAAGTTATAGTTGCAGCTTCTGGACCAACACAAGAAGAATTGCTAACACAGATTAGAGATTTATTAAAAAAATAATTTCCGCTACATTTACATATTCTAATTAAAGCTGAGTAAGTTTCAGTTATGAACCGCTTCTTGATTGAGGCGGTTTTTCTTTTAGTAAGTTTGAGTTTTGTTTTTTTGACAAAAAAAACATATTTATTATTCAATTTATGAGATTTTACCTTCCTTCAAATCACAAATTGAACTGATTTGGTTTTTTTATTTTAAAATTAATTTTAGATTTAATTTTCTACCTATTTTTGCAATTCAAAACTTTATAAATTCTAAATAATAATATATGAAAGTTGCTGTTGTAGGTGCAACCGGTATGGTTGGCGAAGTGATGCTTCAAGTTTTAGCAGAACGAAATTTTCCTGTAACCGAATTAATTCCTGTTGCCTCAGAGAAATCAGTTGGCAAAGAAATTGAATTTAAGGGAACAAAATATAAAGTAGTTGGTATGCAAACAGCTGTTGATATGAAAGCCGATATTGCTTTATTTTCTGCTGGAGGAGAAACTTCTTTAGAATGGGCTCCAAAATTTGCTGCAGCAGGAACAACAGTAATCGATAATTCGTCGGCTTGGAGAATGGATGCAACAAAAAAATTAATCGTTCCTGAAATTAATGCTTCTGAATTGACTAAAGATGATAAAATTATAGCAAATCCAAACTGCTCAACTATTCAAATGGTTTTGGTTTTGAATCCGTTACATAAAAAATATAAAATCAAACGAGTTATCGTTTCAACCTATCAATCTATTACTGGAACTGGTGTGAAAGCGGTTCAGCAATTAGAAAATGAATATGCTGGAAAGCAAGGCGAAATGGCTTATAAGTATCAAATTCACCGAAATGCAATTCCACAATGTGATAGCTTTGAAGAAAACGGCTATACTAAAGAAGAAATGAAATTAGTTCGCGAATCCCAAAAAATTATGGGCGATAAAACTATTGCTGTTACTGCTACTGCTGTTCGTGTGCCAATTGTTGGCGGACATAGTGAAGCTGTAAATATTGAATTTGAAAACGATTTTAACGTAAGCGAAATTAGAGAAATTTTACATCATACTGATGGAGTAGTGGTTCAAGACAACAATGAAACTTACACTTATCCAATGCCATTATATGCTCAAGGAAAAGATGAGGTTTTTGTGGGAAGAATTCGTCGTGATGAAAGCCAGCCTAACTCGTTAAACATGTGGATTGTGGCCGATAATTTAAGAAAAGGTGCCGCTACAAATACTATTCAAATTGCAGAATATTTAGTCGCAAACAAACTAGTTTAATTATTCAATTTTATAGAAAATCATTTGAATTTAGATATCTTAAAGTATGTTAATTCAAATGGTTTTTCATTTTTGGTTGGTTACATTTGCATTGATGAAAAAAAAGAATTTTATAATAAGTTTTTTATTTGGATTTACAGTTTTGCTAGCAATTGTGTTGCAATCTGTACATTCATTAAATCATTTAGAAAAAGAACTTACTACCAAACAATGTCATCACAAATATGCTATAAATAAAACAGAATTTTCACACGCACATCACAATTTAGACCATTGTTTTGTTTGTGAATTTACTTTTAGCACTTCTATAAAATCTGATTTTTTTATTTTTATCTTCAAGAAAGTTCAAATTCCAGTTTCTTATTCTTATTTCTATTCTAAAGAAATTACCCAATCTTTTCGAGGCAGTCTTTTTGCACTTCGAGCACCCCCGAGTTTTATTGTTTAAACTGAATGAACTTCAGTTTCTGCTGAATTTTTTCTGATCGAGATAATTTCGGTCTTTTCGTTTTAACAATAAATCATTTCATATGAAACCATTTTTAATTGCCCTATTTTTAGGGTTTTCAATAGTTGCCAACGCGCAAAACAAAGTTGCAGGTGTCGTTTTTGATGCTCAAAATAACCCAATTATTGATGTAAACATTAGTATTCCAGAAATTCATAAAGAAACGATTTCTGATGCTAACGGAAAATATCAAATAACTAATTTACCTTCTGGAAATTTTAAAATTATCTTTTCTTATATTGGATTTGCAACTCAAACAAAGGATTTTTCGTCTAAAGAAAAAATCAATATTGTAGATGTAATTTTATTAGAAACTGTGCATCAAATGGATGAAGTGATTGTATCAACTGTTTTCAATAAATTGCAATCTCAAAATGTGATGAAAGTCGAACATGAATCTGTTAAAACAATGCAACAAAAAGGGGCAACTACTTTAATAGAAGGACTAGCAACCATTCCTGGAGTTTCGCAAATTTCGACTGGAGTTTCAATCGGAAAACCAGTAATTCGAGGATTGAGTGCAAATAGAGTTTTGGTCTATTCTCAAGGTGTTCGATTAGAAAATCAAGCCTTTGGTGATGAACACGGATTAGGATTAAACGACTCTGGAGTTGATGGTGTTGAGGTTATAAAAGGACCAGCATCATTACTTTATGGATCAGATGCTTTAGGTGGTGTTTTATATTTTATTCCAGAAAAATTTGCCAAATCGAATACTTTTGGAGTCGATATTGGACAAAAATATTTTTCAAATACCTTGGGAAGCACAACCAATATTGGAGCTAAAGGTTCAACAGATAGATTTAAATTTTTATCTCGGGTAAACAATACACGACATTCAGATTATAAAATTCCAGAAGGCAACAGAGTTACTAATACGCGATATAATGAATTGGATTTTAAAACAGGAATTGGTTATAGTGATTCCAATTTTTCATCTGAATTTAGATATAATTATAACCAAATTTTGTTAGGAATTCCTGAAGAAGGTATAGCTGAACAAACTACAGCAAAAGCACCACAATATCCAAGACAAGCAGTTTATAATCAGCTTTTAAGTTTGAACAATACTGTTTTTTTAGGAAATTCTAAACTTGATTTTAATGTTGGTTATATTTTTAATGACCGTGCTGAATTTCCAGAATCATCAACTCCAGGATCGAATTGGCATTTAAAAACTTTGAATTATGATGTAAAATTCCATTTGCCAAAAACATCCAAAACGGAGACTATTTTTGGAGCTCAAGGAATGCATCAAACCAACTTGAATGTAGGAACCGAATATTTAATTCCTGATGCCATTACCAATGATATTGGTGCTTTTGGAACAACTCGTTATGAATTTGGTTCAAATGTTTTGCAGGCAGGAATACGTTATGATGTAAGAAAAATTAATAGTATTGAGCATTTAAATTTTGGTGATGAAGGCTATTTGGCTCCAATTGACAGAAAATTTGATAGTTTTAATGCTTCATTAGGATATAAAACTTCCATTTATAAAGCTACAATTCTTCGTCTAAATTTGGCATCTGGTTTTAGAGCTCCAAATATTTTTGAATTGAGTTCAAATGGTGTTCATGACGGTACAATTCGTTTTGAAATTGGAAATCCAAACTTAAAAAGTGAGCAGAATTTTCAAACCGATTTAAATTTAGAATATAAAAATTCGCATTTTGAACTTTTTGTAAACGGATTTTACAATAAAATAAACAATTATATTTTTATTGCACCCAATGGAACAAAAAATAATGGATTTGATGTGTACGATTATTTGCAAAATAATGCAAATTTATATGGAGGCGAAGCAGGAATACATTTTCATCCGCATCCATTAGATTGGTTGCACATTACCAGCAGTTTTGAAAGTGTTACTGGCAAAAAATCAAATGGTGACTATTTGCCATTAATTCCTGCCAATAAATGGAATAACACTTTACGAATTGATTTTAAATCTAATAAAACGTTTAAAGATGGTTTTGCATCGGCAAATATTGAGCACACGTTGAATCAAAATAATGTTGGTCAATTTGAAACTAAATCTAACGATTATACTTTATTTAATTTTGGAATTGGTGGAAAAATTCAACTTGGGAAATCAGCTTTTAACCTAAACTTAAATGCAAATAATATTTTAAACAAAAGTTATATTGCACATTTATCAAGATTAAAAAATGCTGGAATTCCAAATATTGGACGAAATATAATTTTGAGTATTTGTTTTTCAATTTGATAACTGAAAAATTTGTTTTAATTTTTGAATGCGTTTAAATTTTGTAATTCTTATCAAATACTATATATTTGAAAAGAATTTGGGGGATTAGCTCATTTGGCTAGAGCGCTTGCCTGGCAGGCAAGAGGTGGTCGGTTCGAATCCGATATTCTCCACAGAGATTTTATAATTTTTATAAAAAATTAAGTAAAGGTTTACGTTCGAATCCGATAATTTTTCAACGAAATTAATAATTTTTATAAAAAATTAAGGCTTTAGCCTAATAAATATATGTAACCACAAAGAAACATTGAAAACATATCCTTTAAAAGAGCTTCGCTTTATATAGAATTGATAGCTATGTGAAAAAATATATTTCTAAAATTTTCTTATTCAGAAGAATAATCTATGGCTCTATGTGGTTTAAAAAATAAATATACATTTTAGACCAAAGCCTTTAATATTAAAAATTCATAAAAGTCCTGCAATTGCAGGATTTTTATTTTTTATAAAACTGTATATTTGTTAAAATTTTAAAAACATGTTTTTTTCAATAATCATTCCTGTTTACAATCGACCAGACGAAATGAATGAACTTTTACAAAGTTTAGTCGATTTAAAGTATAAAAATAGTTTTGAAATTGTGATAATAGAAGATGGGTCTACAAATAAATGTGATGAAATTGTCAAAAATTTTAAAGATCGGCTATCAATTTCTTATTATTTCAAAACTAATTCTGGTCCAGGCGATTCTAGAAATTATGGAATGAAAATGGCTAAAGGAGATTATTTTTTAATTTTCGATTCTGACTGTATCATTCCCAGTAATTATTTAAATGAAGTTGAGGCATCATTAGAAACCGAGTTTGTAGATTGTTTTGGTGGACCAGATAAGGCTTTAAAATCGTTTACTAACGTACAGAAAGCTATAAATTTTTCAATGACTTCCTTTTTAACAACGGGAGGAATTCGTGGCGGATCTGAAACAATCACTAAGTTTCAGCCTAGAAGTTTTAATATGGGAATTTCTAAAAAAGCCTTTTTAGATACAAAAGGTTTTGGAAATATTCATCCAGGTGAAGATCCTGATTTAAGCATTCGACTCTGGAAATTAGGTTATAAAACTCGATTATTTCCAAATGCTTTTGTGTACCATAAAAGGAGAATCGATTGGGATAAATTTTCTATTCAAGTTACTAAATTTGGAAAAGCTAGACCAATTTTAAATTCTTGGTATCCAGAATACAGTAAATTCACATTTTGGTTTCCAAGCTTTTTTGTCATTGGACTTTATATATCAGTTCTCTTGCTTTTTGGTTTGTTCGATATTCCATTAAAAATTTATTTTCTCTATTTTATCATTATATTTTTGGTTTCAAGTATTCAAAACAAAAGTATTGTAGTTGGGTTTTTATCTGTTATAGCTGTTTGGAAACAATTTTTTGGATACGGAATAGGTTTTTTAGAATCCTATTTTAAAATTCAGGTTTTAAGAAAAAAACCTGAAGTTGCATTTCCTGAATTATTTTTTTTGAAACAAGTAAAACTATCTGAAAATAATTTAGAAAATTTTAAATCCTTAGAGTCAAAAACAAAAATAATAGGATTAACAGGTGGAATAGGAAGCGGAAAAACTACAGTTGCAAATTATATAAAAACATTGGGAATTCCTGTTTATATATCTGACTTAGAAGCAAAAAAAGTTATGGAATTTCCCGAAATCATATCTAAAATTGTTGCTGCTTTTGGTGAAGAAATCGTAACAGAAAGTGCATTGAACAGAGAAAAATTGGCATCAATTGTTTTTTCATTGCCAGAAAAATTGAAACAACTCAATGCAATCGTGCATCCGGAAGTTAAAAAACATTTTGATAATTGGGTTTTAGACAATAGAGATAAACCGATAGTGGTTAAAGAAGCCGCTATACTTTTTGAAAGTGGAGCTTATAAAGATTGTGATATTATATTAACAGTTGTTTCACCTTTAGAAAGTAGAATAGAAAGAGTTATGAATCGAGATAAGACAACAAGAGAGAAAATTTTAAACCGAATTAACAATCAAATATCCGATAATGAACGAATTGAACGAAGTGACTTTGTAATTCACAATGAAAACTTAGAAAACATGAAAAGTCAAGTTTTAGAATTTATAAATTCATTATCAAAAAAATAAATTTTAGGTTCAATGTTAATATTTGGTTAATACATTAACACTATAAATGTTAATTTTGTTAATTTTGTTACGATGAATAAGTTTGTCTTTAGATTACTTATTGTTTTAATGAGTTTGTCATTATTAGGAATAATAATGGTTCAAGTTTATTGGTTCAATAAATCACTCGAAAATAACGAAGAACAATTTAAGTTTCACGTTAAACAAGTGTTAGGAAATGTAGCTTCTAAATTACAAAAACAAGAAGAATATTCGTTTTATAGTAAATGCAAAAAACTTAAAGATAGCACAGGTAAAGATCCAAAAACAACAGATTTATTAGAATACGGATATTATCAGCGCAACTCAAAAACTAACCAAACAATTGTATATTCAAACAGCATAATAGCTGAGGATTATGATATTTTTGCAACGTTCTTTGATAAAAAAATTGACAGTGTTAAGGTTAAAAGTTATGGTGCAAAACGCAAAACCGAAATTTTTAATAATAATTCTCTCGAGAATAGGAATATTGAAACAAAGCCTACACCAAATATTACAATCGAAAAATCAGGTAATATTGACATATTAGAAAATGCACAATTTGAAATTGCCTATAAAGACATTTCTTCAAATTATCCAATTCAAGATAGGGTTTCTGTCGAAACTTTGCAAAAATTGCTAGCAACAGATTTAAATGAATATGGCGTAAAAACACCATTTGAGTTTAATGTTTACAGTAATGGTTTAGCCACAAAAATTAAATCAGAACATTTCAGATTTGACAAAAACGCAACCTATACTATTCCTATTTTTATTGATAATGATGGAAATAATAAATATTCATTACTAATTACTTTTCCTCAAAAAATTAAGTTTTTGTTTTCTGAACTTGTAGGAATAACTTTATTATCAATAATATTTACGCTCATCATCATAATTGCCTATGCAAACGCTTTAAATCAGTTAATAAGACAGCGACAAATTTCTGAAATAAAAACTGATTTTATAAATAATATGACACATGAATTTAAAACACCTATTGCTACAATTAATCTTGCATTAGATGCCATAAAAAATCCAAAGGTTATTGATGATAAAGAAAAAGTATTTCGCTATTTGCAAATGATTAGAGATGAAAATAAGCGAATGCATGCACAAGTTGAAAATGTATTGCGAATTTCAAAACTAGAAAGAAAAGAGTTAGATATTGCAAAAGAATCTCAAAATGTTCATGAAATTATTGAAGATGCTATTGAACACGTTAATTTGATTATTGAAGACAGAAATGGAACTATTACAACTCATTTTGATGCAAATAGAACCACAATACTACTAAATGACGTACATTTTACAAACGTTATTGTAAATATATTAGATAATGCAATTAAATATTCGCCCGAAAAACCTATGATTGATATTTATACAGAGAATTTAAAAGATTTTATTTTGATTAAAATAAAAGATCAAGGTTCAGGCATGAGCAAAGTGGCTCAGAAACGAATTTTTGAAAAATTTTATCGAGAACATACTGGAGATTTGCATAACGTAAAAGGTCATGGTTTAGGTCTAGCCTATGTAAAAAGAATTGTAGACGATCATAATGGTCAAATATTTGTTGAAAGCGAAAAAGGAAAAGGAAGTACATTTATAATTAAAGTCCCACTCATAAATTAAAAAAAAAGTTATGGAAAAAGAAAATAAAAAAATACTTTTGGTCGAAGACGATCAAAATTTTGGTTCTATTCTAAAAGATTATTTAATGCTAAATGATTTTGAAGTTACATTAGCAAAAAATGGAATGGAAGGTTTTGAAAAGTTTAAAAAAGACACATTTGATTTGTGTATTTTAGACGTAATGATGCCATATAAAGATGGTTATACGCTTGCAAAAGAAATTAGAGATAAAAATAAAGAAGTTCCAATTGTTTTTTTAACAGCAAAAACTATGAAGGAGGATGTTTTGAAGGGATATAAAGTAGGAGCAGACGATTATTTGAACAAACCTTTTGATTCAGAAGTTTTGTTGATGAAAATCAAAGCAATTATGTTGCGAAAAGCTTCTGAAACAAAATCTGAGAATATAAAATTCGAATTTGAAATTGGCAAATTTCATCTAAATTCTAAATTGCGATTTTTAAGTTTTCCTGGAAACGAACAAATTAAATTGTCACCAAAAGAAAATGAACTTTTAAAAATGCTTGCATTATATGAAGATGATTTGATGCCAAGAGAGTTAGCTTTGACAAAAATTTGGAGAGACGACAACTACTTTACTTCTAGAAGTATGGACGTTTATATAGCTAAACTTAGAAAATATTTGAAGGAAGATCCTAATGTGGAGATTTTAAATATTCATGGAGAAGGTTTCCGATTAGTCGTTAAAAAATAATTTTTTTTCTCTTACAAATAAGGCTGTCATTATTATTTTGACAGCCTTTTTTTTATTTTAAATTATAATTTAAAAAATATTCTAATTCTGGAAAAATAATCTCTGGAGTAAGTTTTAAATATAATTCTCGAGGATTTTTTTCAATTTCTCTACTTTTTTTATACGATAAATTAGAAATTGCGTTTGGTAAAAAATCTAAAAGATGTACTGATTTATGAAATCGTCCATCCTCAAAACTACTCCAATCATCTTTATTAATGTAAGGTGAAAAAATGGTAAATGTAGGTTTACTAATTGCTTTTGCGATATGAACAGTACCGCCTTCGTTAGAAACTAAAGCATCACATTTGCTCATTAAAATTGCAAAATCTCTAATAGTTGGAGCCGAAATATCATTAATTATATTTTGTTTGTGAATACACAAATTATAAATTGTTGCAGCTTCTTCTTGTTGATGAGGAGCAAAATTGAATAATAAATAATAATCAAATTTTGATGCAATGTAATCTATAATCTTAGCCATATATTCGTTTGGCATCGATTTTGCTGGAACACTACCAAGAATTCCAAGCATTATTATTTTTTTATCCCGATATTTTTCTAATGGGTTTTGTTCAATTTCTTTTTGAGTTAAATATATTTTGGGTTCATAATTTATAATATCATAACTGTCGACTTGTTCTAAAAGATGAATTCTATCTTCTATCGCTTTACCACAAATTTTTGTTTTTTCTTTTAAAATTTCAACAGGGTTTGTATAATATCCTAAGTTTCCAATTTTTTTTCTGCTTTTGTGTCCAACTGTCTTTTTAGCGCCACTAAATTTACAAATTAATCGGCTTTGTAATTTTGAGTAAGGATCAAAAATTATATCATATTTTGATGATTTTACTTCTTTAATAACCTTATATAAATTCTTAATTTTTTTTAACTCTTTCTCATTAATACCAATTATTTTATCAATATTCGGATTGTTTTCGATGACTCCATGAGTAAAATTGTAAGCCATTAAATGAATTTCGCTATCAGGATATTTTGATTTGTAATTATTTGCAATTACAGAGCTTATAAGTACATCGCCAATTCGCTTGTTTTGGATTATTAAAATCTTCATCATAAAAGTATTTCTTGTTGCAAAGTACTATTTTTTATACTTTTAAACCAAAATATAATTTAATCAGGTGCAAATAATCATCAACAAAGAGTATAAGTCTAAAGAAGAAGCTATAATTCAACTAGTTAATAGTTTTTTTGATGAGGGAAACTTGATTGTTAAAGGTTCTAGAAATACGATAAAATCAAATTTTTTAGATGCTGAAAAGGTCAATATTAAATTTTTTCAAAAACCTGGATTCATTAAATCTATTATTTACTCTTTTTTTAGAGATTCAAAAGCAAAACGATCGTTTGATTATGCTAATTATCTTATTCAAAATTCTATTTTAACACCATTTCCAATTGCCTATATCGAAGAAAAAAATAAATTAGGACTCATTCACAAAAGCTTTTATATATCTAAACAAATTGATTATAATTTTACATTTAGAGAGTTAATTCATAGTCCTTCGTTTCCCGAAAGAGATATTATTTTAAAACAATTTACCGATTTTACATTTTCACTACATCAAGCTAATATCAATTTTTTAGACCATTCACCGGGTAACACTCTTATTGTAAAAAAACAGGCTGGAATTTATGATTTTTATTTAATCGATTTAAACAGAATGCAATTTAAAAAATTGGATATTCAAGCCAGAATGGATAACTTCAAAAAAATGTGGCTCTCGAAAGAAATGGTTAAGGTAATTGCAAACAGATATGCGACTTTAAGTGATGAACCAACAGAAAAATTACAGAAGATATTATTAAATAAAACAAAACAATTTAAAATTAAAACAGCTCGAAAAAAGTTTTTTAAACGACTAATTAGATTGTAAATTTTAATGATATAAATTATTAAATAAACACTAACTTTCCATAAATTTCATAAATTTAGATTCCTTAATGATTTCAATAAAAAAATATGCCGCTATCGATATTGGTTCAAATGCCATGCGTTTGCTGATAACCAACGTTGTTGAGCAAGAAAATAAAGAAACTCAATTTAATAAGTCTGCTCTAATTAGAGTTCCAATACGTTTGGGTCAAGATGCTTTTACAGTGGGTGAAATCTCTGAGGAAAATATTGATAGAATGAGTGATGCTATGATGGCTTTCAAACTGTTGATGAAAGTTTATAAAGTAGAAAAGTATAAAGCATGCGCCACATCGGCAATGCGAGAAGCATATAATGGTAAAGATGTTGCCGAAATTATAAGACTAAAATCTGAAATTGAAATTGATATAATCGATGGTAAAGTTGAAGCATCAATTATTGCATCTTCTGATTTGCATGGATTTCTTTCAACCGATAAAACCTATCTTTATGTTGATGTAGGTGGAGGCAGTACTGAGTTTTCTCTTTTTTCAAATGGTAAAATTGTGGTTTCAAAGTCATTCAAAAATGGAACAGTTCGGTTATTAAATAATATGGTCAATGATATAGTTTGGCACGAAATTGAAAAATGGATTAAATGTGTAACCGATCAATATGAAAATATTACCTTGATAGGATCTGGAGGAAACATAAACAAATTATTTAAATTGTCAGGTAAACATCAAGACAAACCACTATCTTATATGTATTTGAACTCACAATATCACTATTTAAATTCATTAACTTACGAACAACGAATTTCTGAATTAGGATTAAATACAGATAGAGCAGATGTAATAATTCCCGCTACAATGATTTATTTAAATGCTATGAAATGGAGTGGCGCCAGACAAATTTATGTGCCAAAAATAGGACTTGCCGATGGAATAGTTAAAGCAATGTATTATAACAAAATTTAATTTTTATATTTTTAAAACCATGAAAATCAAAATCCTAATAGTAGCAACACTTACTTTTTTAATTTCTTGCAAAGATAAATCTCAAACTAATAATTATTTTTCAGATGATACCTTAGGAATCAAAAACGGAGGTGTCAAAATGATAACTATAAATACATCAAAAGGCGATTTTAAAGTTTGGACAAAACGAATTGGGAATAATCCGAAAATAAAAGTTTTGTTATTAAATGGGGGTCCGGGAATGTCTCACGAATATTTTGAGTGCATGGAAAGTTTTTTGCCTCAGGAAGGTATAGAGTTTATTTATTATGATCAATTAGGCACTGGCTTTTCTGATAATCCAAAAGATACTTTACTATGGGATTTACCTCGTTATGTTGATGAGGTTGAGCAAGTTAGAAAATCATTACATCTCAATAATTCAAATTTTTATTTGTTAGGTCATTCTTGGGGAGGAATTTTAGCCATGCAATATGCTTTGAAATATCAAAATAATTTGAAAGGTTTAATCATTTCAAACATGATGGCAAGTTGCCCTGAATATGGAAAATATTCAAAAGTTTTAGCAAAACAATTACCAGCAGATGTTTTAAAAACAATTCAGGATATTGAAGCAAAAAAAGATTTTTCAAATCCTAAATATATGGATTTGTTAATGAATAATTTTTACAATCAACACATTCTAAGATTACCTGTAAAAGATTGGCCAGAACCTGTTAACAGAGCTTTTAGTCGTTTAAACAATTCGTTATATGTTACTATGCAAGGTCCAAGTGAATTAGGAATTTCGGGAAAATTAACCACTTGGGATGTATCTAAAGAGTTAAAAAATATCAAAATACCTGTATTAACAATTGGTGGAAAGTATGACACTATGAACCCTGATTATATGAAATGGATGAGCACACAATTTCAAAAAGGGTCAAATGTAACTTGTTCAAATGGAAGCCACATGAGTATGTATGACGATCAAAAAGTCTACATGAATGGATTAATTAATTTTTTGAAAAATAATAATTAAAAATTATTTTGAAAATTTTTAATTATCGACCAACGGTAACTTCAAAATTTTATATTTGCCAACTAACTTTTAAAAATGGAATTAAAATTAAACCGTCCGATTTGTTTTTTTGATCTGGAAACTACAGGTATTGAGGTTGCAAAAGATCGAATTGTAGAAATTGCAATTTTTAAGGTTTTCCCAAACGGAAACAAAGAAAGCAAAACGTGGTTAGTAAACCCAACAATTACTATTCCTCCACAAACTACTGCAGTTCATGGGATTACAAACGAAAAAGTAGCAAATGAGCCAACATTTAGTGAGTTAGCACCACAAATTTATGCTATGATTAAAGATTCTGATTTAGCTGGATTCAATTCTGATAGATTTGATATCCCACTTTTGGCAGAAGAATTACTGCGTGCCGGTGTAGATTTTGATATGAAAAATAGATATTCTGTAGATATTCAAACTATTTTTCACAAAAAAGAAGAACGTACATTGAGTGCTGCTTACAAATTTTATTGCAATCAAATTCTAGAAAATGCCCACTCTGCCGAAGCAGATACCATGGCGACTTACGAAATTTTAAAGGCACAATTAGACAGATATGATGATTTAGATAACGATATAAAATTGCTTAGTGAGTTTACAACTCGAAAAAAATCAGTTGATTTTGCTGGTTTCATAGCCTTAAATGATGAAGGTAAAGAAATTTTTACTTTTGGAAAAAATAAAGGACAACTTGTAGAAGCAGTGCTCGAAAAAGAACCTGGTTATTACGGTTGGATTCAAGGAGCAGATTTTCCATTATATACAAAAAAAGTGTTAACAGCAATAAAATTAAGAAAGTTAAATACCAAATAGAAGCACATAGCAAAACCAAAATTAAAAACTGAAATACATAATCTAAAACCTACAACAGCAAAAAATGAAAATAATCTGTATCGGCAGAAATTATGTAAGTCATATTGATGAGTTACAAAATGAACGACCTAAAGAACCTGTTGTTTTTTTAAAACCAGACTCCTCAGTTTTATTGAAACAACACCCTTTTGTGATTCCAGAGTTTTCAAATGATGTGCATCATGAAGTTGAGATTTTAGTTAAAATTAATAAGGTTGGAAAATATATTGATCAGAAATTTGCTCATAAATATTATGATGAAATAGGCTTAGGCATAGATTTTACAGCTCGAGATGTTCAAAATGAATTAAAATTAAAAGGATTACCTTGGGAAAAAGCAAAAGCATTTGACGGTTCGGCTGTTATTGGAGACTTTATCAATAAAAATCAGTTTGAATCGCTAGAAAACATTAACTTTGAATTAACGAATAATTCTAAAGTTGTTCAAACCGGAAATACAGGCATGATGATTTGGAAAATTGATGAATTAATTTCGCATGTTTCACAATATTTTACACTCAAAAAAGGAGATATTTTATTTACTGGAACTCCCGAAGGAGTTAGCGCAGTCAAACCAAATGATATATTGGAAGGATTTATACAAAACAATAAACTATTTAGAATACAAATAAAATAATGGCACTACACTATAACTTAGCTAAAGTCTATGCATTATCAGACAATGATCCTGATTTTGTTATTCAAATCATTACACTTTTTGTAACTGAAGTTCCGCTAGATTTAAAACAAATTGAACTTGGAATTAAAACAAAAGAGCATAAATTAGCCTATGCCTATGCTCATAAAATAAAACCAACTCTAGATTTATTAGGACTTAATATGGCCTACGAAGAAATTCTACAAGTTGAAGCGTGGACAAAAACTGAAGGGAAACGCCGCGAAATAACTGCAACTTTTGAAAGTATTCAAGATCAAGTAGAAAAAGCAATTAAGGAAATAAAAAAAGATTTTGAACTGTAAATTAATCTAGAATTAAGTCAAGTTTTTTAAACTTTTAAAACTTAATTTAGTATTTTCATTATAATGAAAGCAACAATTGTTACTATTGGTGACGAAATCCTGATTGGTCAAATTATTGATACAAACTCAGGTTATATTGCTAAAGCATTAGATAAAATTGGGGTTCAAACTACCGAGATGCTTTCTATTTCTGATGATAAAAATCATATACTATCTACATTTAAATCACTTCAAAACAATGTTGATTTTGTTATTATAACCGGAGGTTTAGGACCAACAAAAGATGATATTACTAAGCATACTTTCTGCGAATATTTTGATGATATATTGGTAGAAAATAAAGTAGTTTTAAATCATGTGACTCATTTAATAGAAAGTATTTTCAAAAGACCAATAACTCAAATGAATCGTGATCAAGCTCTTGTTCCATCAAAATGTCAAATTCTTTTTAACAAAGTTGGCACAGCTCCTGGAATGTGGATGAAAAAAGAGCATACAGTTTATATTTCGTTACCTGGAGTTCCATATGAAATGAAATATATTATAGAAAACGAAATTGTTCCCAAAATAGTTCAAGAATACGAGCGACCATACATTATTCATAAAACTATTTTAACCTACGGTCAAGGGGAAAGTTTAGTGGCAGAGCGCATTGAAAATTGGGAAAATAATCTTCCTGAATTTATAAAATTAGCATATTTGCCAAATCCCGGACGTGTTCGATTGCGCTTAACAGCTCGAGGTAAAAATAAGGAAATTCTTGAAAACGCTATCAATCAAAATGTTGAATCATTGACAAAAATAATTAGTGATATTATTGTCGGATTTGATGATGAAGAAACCATCGAAGTAGTAATTGGTAAAATGCTAACCCAACAAAATAAAACGATTTCGACCGCCGAGAGTATTACTGGAGGAAAAATAGCCCAACTTTTATCGTCCGTTTCTGGCGCATCAAAATATTACAGAGGAAGTGTAGTAAGCTATGCAACAGATACAAAAGTTTCATTTTTAGAAGTTTCTCAAAATACTATCAATGAATTTTCTGTGGTTTCTAGGCAAGTTGCAACAGAAATGGTAATCGGAATAAAAAAGTTGATGAAAACCGATTATGCAATTGCTACAACGGGAAATGCTGGACCGTCAAAAGGTGATTCAGACGTAACAATAGGAACTGTTTTTATTGCAATTGCTACCCCAGAAACTGTTTTTATAGAAGAATTTAATTTTGGTCAACCACGTGAAAAAGTAATTGATAGAACTGTATATAAAGCATTAGAAATGGTGCAGAAAGAAATTTTAAAAAACTTTTAATTTTTTTTGCTTCAATGGTTTCTTTTTTGTTTCTTTGCAAACCGAAATTCAATAACGATAAAAGATAAGAATAATGTCAAGAGTTTGTGACCTTACTGGTAAAAAAGCGATGGTAGGAAATAATGTTTCTCACGCTATGAACAAAACTAAGAGAAAATTCTCTGTAAATTTAGTTAAAAAGCGTTTCTACCTTCCGGAGGAAGATAGATGGATTTCATTGAGAGTAGCTGCATCTACAATAAAAACAATAAACAAAAATGGAATTGCTGCAGTTTTGAAAAAAGCGCAAGCACAAGGATTTATTAAATAATCTTTTCCAAAAAAATTATATAGCAAAATGGCAAAGAAAGGAAATAGAATTCAAGTTATTTTAGAGTGTACCGAACACAAAACAACAGGTTTACCTGGAACGTCTCGTTACATCAGTACTAAAAACAAAAAAAATACTCCGGATAGATTAGAAATTAAAAAATTCAATCCTATTTTGAAGAGAATGACCGTTCACAAAGAAATAAAATAATTAGAGGTTTTTAAAAATCTCAATATTCCTTAAATCATGGCAAAGAAAACAGTAGCATCGTTACAAACATCTTCAAAAAGATTGTCAAAAGCAATTAAAATGGTAAAATCTCCAAAAACTGGAGCATATACTTTTGTTGAAAGCATCATGACACCTGAAGAGGTTGACGGATTTTTAGCAAAAAAATAATCTATTTAAATTTTTATATCATGGCTACTTTCAACTGGAAGTAGCTTTTTTATTTATATTTGTATTAACTATTTTCAGAAGTTGATTGCTTGCGATATTTAAATCAGTGTTATTCCTGCTCTCAGCTTACGCTGTACACTACCTTAAGAAGATAGTAACTCGATTAAGGCAAAATAATTAGCAATTGCATTAAAATACGAAATTTAAACAAACATTAAAATATTAAAAACTTACTTATGAGTTTTTTCAAAAAATTATTTAGTTCAGAAAAAAAGGAATCTCTCGACAAAGGTCTGGAACAAAGTAAAACTTCTTTTTTTTCAAAATTAACAAAAGCGGTAGCCGGAAAATCGAAAGTTGACGACGAAGTTTTAGATAACCTTGAAGAAGTTTTGGTATCATCTGATGTTGGAGTAAATACAACCTTAAAAATTATTACTAGAATAGAGCAACGAGTTGCAAACGATAGATATTTAGGTACCGACGAATTAAATAAAATTCTAAGAGAAGAAATAGCTTCGTTATTATCTGAAACAAACTCAGGTGAAGCAACAGAATTTGAGATTCCAAAAGACAAAAAACCTTATGTAATAATGGTAGTTGGCGTTAACGGAGTTGGGAAAACCACTACAATTGGAAAATTAGCATATCAATTAAAAAAGTCAGGATATAAAGTAGTTCTTGGTGCTGCTGATACTTTTAGAGCTGCAGCTATAGATCAATTGCAAGTTTGGGCTGATAGAGTAGGAGTTCCAATTGTGAAACAACAAATGGGAAGTGATCCTGCATCGGTAGCATTTGACACTTTGCAAAGTGCTGTTTCTCAAAATGCAGATGTAGTAATAATTGATACAGCAGGACGATTACACAATAAAGTAAACTTAATGAACGAGTTGACAAAAGTAAAACGCGTTATGCAAAAAGTAGTTGATGATGCACCACACGATGTTTTATTAGTGCTAGATGGCTCGACAGGACAAAATGCTTTTGAACAAGCCACACAATTTACTGCAGCAACCGAAGTAACGTGTCTGGCTGTTACAAAACTTGACGGAACTGCAAAAGGTGGCGTTGTGATTGGAATATCTGATCAATTTAAAATTCCGGTAAAATATATTGGAGTAGGTGAAGGTCTTGAAGATTTACAAGTTTTTAATAAATTTGAATTTGTAGATAGTTTTTTTAAATAAATCTGATTATATTTAGGGATTTACAAATCTTTCAAATTTTGATATTTTTTTATAAAATCTAAAATCAAAATAGATATTAGAAAATGGATTAATAATCTTTAAATATGTTTTTTAATTATTTTTTTAAGTTATAATTTATCTTTCTATTTTTTTCCTATTCTCTTCCAATTTTTTCATTACATTATTTAGTATAATTTTATAATATAATATTTTTATTGTGTAATAGTTTCGTTACGTTGTATAATAATTTTACAGCACAATGATTGTGCCTACGCTCTCATGAAACTCAACACTTATGAAAAAAAAACTACTTATTTACATCACTACTACGGTAGTAATTTTATCTGGATTTAATGCCAAAGCTCAAGCTCCTGTACTGGGAAGTACCGCAAATTTTATCATTTTTTCTTCCAATGGTGCTGTCTCCTGTAATGTTACAAATAGTCTTATGACTCATCTTACTGGAAATGTTGGGACTAATACTTCTGGTTCTACCTCTACAGGTTTTGGAAACGTAAATGGTATTATGCAAGACGACAATACTGCAAGTAGTCAAGCCGCAGCTGATTTACAAATTGCTTACAATCAAATTAATTCATTAATTCCAAACTATTTTCCATCTTCGAGTTTAGGAAATGGAAATACATTAAACGCAGGAGTTTATTCGATTAATAGTGGAGCTATTTTAGATGGTAATCTGATTTTAGATGGTCAAAATAATCCAAATGCTCTTTTTGTTTTTAAAATTCAAGGTGCTTTTTCGACTCATTCTCTATCACAAATAACTTTAATTAACGGTGCGCAAGCTTGTAATGTATTTTGGAAAACAGAAGGTTTGGTCGATATGGCAACAGGTACAATTATGAAAGGAACTATTATTGCAAATAATGCTGCTATCTTGATGGGTGTCAATTCTAAGCTTGAAGGAAGATTATTATCTACAACTGGTGCAGTAACTGTAGATGGAATAGATGGGAAAATACCCGTTGGCTGTGGTAGTGTTATTTTAACAGGACCTGTTGCTCCAAATTTAGCATCAACAATTTGTTATGCTATTTTTTCTGGTATAGATGATGTTACAAATTCTGGTGTTACAAATGTAACAGGTGATGTAGGAACAAATGTAGGTTTAACAACTGGTTTTAATAGTATGAATGTAACTGGTACTATTCATCCTATTCCAGATCCGTCAACAGCTCAATGTGCATCAGATTTATTGAATGTAAGAACTTATTTAAATGCACTTCCAGCAGATATTCAATTATTGTATCCATCTCAATTTGGTAATGATTTGCTTTTAACACCTCACACTTATTTATTAAATGGTGGTACAGTTCTCACAAACTCTTTATATTTTGATGCCCAAAATAATCCTGATGCAGTATTTGTTATCAAAATTTATGGTGCTCTTTCAACCAGCACTTATGCTAATGTTATCTTATTAAATGGTGCTCAAGCAAAAAATATTTTTTGGATAGTAAATGGTGCTGTTTCTATAAATGATTATTCTCATATAAGAGGTACAGTTGTTTGTAACAATGGTGCAATAAATGTTGGAACAGGTTCAAATATTGATGGTAGAGTACTTGCTACAAATGGTGCTTTAACTACATTTGCCATAACAGATATAATAACTCCAGGATGTAATCAATTAAATGTTAAAACATTAGTTGACAATACTAATGTTTTAATTTATCCAAATCCTTTTAAAAATGAATTTACTTTACAGATAAATGAAGAAAATAGCAACTGTAAATTTTCAGTATATGATGTATTAGGAAAATTGATTTTAGAAAAAAACATAAATCAAAACAGTACTCAAATAGAATTAAATATTGAGCCTGGGTTATATTTATACAATTTGGTTAGTAATAACGGGTTTTTCAAATCAGGAAAAATTATTTCTAAATAATTTTAAATTGTAGTATAAAAAACCCACTTTAAAAGTTACTTTAAAGTGGGTTTTTGATTTACTACAAAGTTAATTTTTAACTTATGGTATCTATTTATTTTTTTAGTATTATTGATACAAAGCGCTAATTTTTGTCCACAGCATTTCGTCAAAATCTGATAATGCTAAGTTTGTATTATCCGCGGCATCACCCATTCGGATTACTACCATTTTTTTACTCGGGATAACATAAATTTTTTGGTCATTTTTTCCTAAAGCCATAAACATGTCGGCAGGAGCTGTAGGAATTATGCTTCCATTATAAATATTTTGAGTTTGAGGTAAATGATAACTTGATTTTCCGTTTAGCCACCACAAATATCCATAACTTAAATTAATATTTTGAGACGTATTAGTTGCTAGATTAAAATAATTTTCATTCAAAACTACGTCTGTATTCCACTTCCCCTTGTTAAGCATTAGTAAACCAAATCGGGCCATACTTCGTGTTGTGCTTGTATATACAATATTATTGCCAGAGGTAAACCAAAAGCCATTCATACCAATTTTGTCTCTAAGTTTGGCATTAAAATAATTTGGAAAAGTTTGATTTGTTGCGTTAGCAATAACGTCTTGCAATTTTACATACACATTGCTGTATGCCCATCTTGATCCTGCATCAGCTTTATAATTTAAACTTGTTGGCGTTACATCATCACTATAAACTCCGTTGACATAATCATCTATTCCTGATGTCATAGTTAGTAAATTTCTGTTTGTGATTAAATTTTCTTTAAGCAGGGGCTCATTTGTCCATCCGGTTCCAATATAATTTGAAACTTTAGCATCCAAACTTATCAAGCCTTCCTGAGATGCAATACCAGTTACAGTAGAAGTTAAAGTTTTTCCTGCACTTGCCCAGTACCAATTTGTGTTTGCATCGTGATTATTAAAATAATTTTCCATTACAATTTTTCCATTTATTAAAATTATAAAACCTTTTGAATGTTTTATATTTAAATAATCTAGTAGTGGTTGCACTGCATTTTGATTCCAATTAAGATCGGAAATAGATTTTGTTTCCCAAGTGTTGCTTCCGTCAATTGGTGGAAAATAAATCTGATCTGTAGGTGTGATTGGAGTTGAGGTAGAATTATCTGAACTAGAGTTACTGCAACTTACAATAAATAAAAAAAGTGTAGCAAGAATTAAATATTTTTTCATAAATATATTTTTGTGAGTTTGACTTCATATAAAGGAAAAGGTTTAATAAAAATACTTTTTATTCTGTGATAAATAATTGTAAATTTATATTTTATTTTAATTATGAAAAAAATTGTTATAATTTTTATATCTGTTTTAAGTTTGTATTCGTGTAAACAAAAAATTACCGATAATGATATATCAAAAATTAATGGATACTGGGAAATTGAAAAAGTAAATTTACCTAATGGAGAAAAGAAACAATATAAAATTAATGAAGCCATTGATTATTTTGAAATCAAGAATAAAAAGGGATTTAGAAAAAAAGTATATCCACAACTTGACGGAAAGTATTTAGTAAATGATTTGATTGAGGAAATTAGTATAACTAAAGAAAAAGAGGATTTCTTTTTAAATTATAGCACCAAATATGCAAAATGGAAAGAACAAATAATCGAAATCAAAGATTCTACTTTTATATTAAAAAATAAAGACGATTTAGAGTATCATTATAAAAAACAAATTCCTTTTTCATTAAAATAATTTATATTTCACTATAATATGGCAAAAAGAATTAGTAACGAAAGCACTATTTCTGATGTGTTAAAGCAGTTTATTCATGTTAATAAGCTAGATGCTGGAATGGACAAAATCGATGTGGAGCAAGCTTGGAAAAGCCTCATGGGAAATGGCGTTAATAGTTACACAAAAGAAGTTTTATTAAAGGGAAATACACTTTATGTTTCACTCACATCGTCAGTTTTGAGGGAAGAACTTTGTTTTGGGAAAGAAAAAATAATTAAAATGATAAATGAAGAACTTCGAAAAGATATAGTTACTTCAATTATATTGAGATAATTTCTAATCGAAAATAGTTTGTTACAATTAGTTGATACTTAATTTTATATGTCAAATTACGAAATTTATAAGTTGTTTTTTGAATCTGTTAAACACAGTATTCAAAAAGGTACCTTTGCAAAACTAACTCTCGCAAAAACTATTGGGAATACAGATTTGATGAATGTTTATTTAAGAATCGCAATTTTAAATAGCAAAATTGGATTTGAAATAACTTTTAAATATCAACAGGAAGAAAAAATTCAAAATTGTTCAGTCGATGAGGCATTCGAATTAATTTTGCCTTACATGAACAATCCTTTTATGTCCATGTTACTTTTTACAAACCAAGCCGACATAACTTTAAAGTTAAATAAAAAACGAATTGCTACAATTACAGAAAAATCTCCAACATTTAAAAATGCTTCAGAAATATTGCTTGATTATAATTTAAAACAAATAGAATTTTAATTAATTAACAATTGTTTTGTTTTTTCTGATTTCAAATTTGTTAATTTTAACAAAAAATGCAAACAATAAATTTAATTTTTGAATGGTTGTTTACTAAATTTTTATCTGAGAAAACAAAAAATTTAAGTGAAAAAGTAGTAGTTTCAATCGCAATTATAAGTTTTATTATTCATCTAAGTCTTATTGTTTTGGTTGATTTTGGTTTAATTTCTCCAAATGATTTTTCGGGATTATTAAAAAATCCAATGGTTGCCATATACACACCATTTTCATTTGTTTTGTTGTATGAAGCTTATTTACTTGTTTATTATCTTCCAAAATCGACCACAAAATATATAGGAAAACAATACGAAATTATAACCCTTATAATTATTCGCCGCATTTTTAAAGATTTGTATAAACTAGAATTTACCACAAATTGGTTTCATAAAAAAGATGATATTTTGTTTGCCTTAGATGTTATAGCAGTTTTAATTTTATTTTATTTAATTTATGTTTTTTATAAAATTGTTGATGTAAAGCCCAAAACAGAAATTTCACAGGAGGTGCAAAATTTTATTAAACTAAAAAAAATAATTGCCACCATCTTAGTGCCAATTTTTCTAGTTTTGGCAATTTATAATTTTGGTTCTTGGATTTATGAAAACTTTTATATTTTAAACCAATCATCGGTTTCTATCAAAAATACTAACAAAATTTTCTTTGATGAGTTTTTTACAATTCTAATTCTAATCGATGTTTTGTTATTGTTATTTTCTTTTTTGCATACTGATAAATTCAATCAGGTTATTAGAAATTCGGGTTTTATAATTTCGACAATTTTAATAAAACTTTCATTTAATATTGACGGAATTTTAAATACAATAATAACTGTAATTGCAGTACTTCTTGGCGTTTTGATTTTGTATATTAATAATAAATATGAAAAATTAATCAATACAATTTATTAAAATTTATGGTTTTAGTTTGATAAATATATAGAAACATAGAAAATATTTTACAAAAGAGTTTCTCTTAAAAAAGAATTGATAGCTATGCGAAAAAATATATTTCTAAAATCGTCCTGTTAGTTTCATAATCTATGGCTCTATGTGGTTAACAAAATAAACTTACATTTAAGACCAAAGCCAAATTTATTAATCGGGAAAAATTTTTCCTGGGTTTAATATATTATTGGGATCAAAAACGTTTTTAATATTTTTCATAAGTTGCAAATGTGATTTTGAAAAAGCAATATCCATGTAGTTTTTTTGTACAAATCCGATGCCATGTTCCCCAGAAAGTGTTCCTTTTAAGGAAACTGTAAGTTCAAAAATTTCTCTAATTCCCTTTGTAACCTCGGTGTTCCAATTCTCATCTGTCATTGTACCTTTTATAATATTTACATGTAAATTTCCATCACCAGCATGACCATAACAAACCGATTCAAAGCCATATTTTTTCCCAATATTCTTAATTCCTTCAAGTAATTTTGGTAGTTCATATCTTGGTACCACAGTATCTTCTTCTTTGTAAATTGAATTTGCTTTTACAGCTTCGGCAACACTTCGTCTCATTTTCCAGAGTGCATTTTTTTGATCTTCAGTATCTGCAAATAAAACATCATCTGTTTCAAATTGTTCTAGTACGGTCATTATTTTCTCGGCTTCTGCAACTAAAATATCAGGATAATTGCCGTCAACTTCTATAAGTAAATGTGCTTGAACTTTATCTTTAACTTGAACATTTAAATTTGGTATAAACTTCAATGTCCAATCTATTGCTTCTCGTTCCATAAATTCCAGCGCGCTAGGAATGATTCCTGCTCTGAAAATCGCCGAAACAGCTTGGCATGCTTCATTTGCTTTATAAAAAGGAACTAACATTAATACATTATGATTATTTTTTGGAATCAGTTTCAAAACAATTTTTGTAATAATTCCCAAAGTTCCTTCGCTTCCTACCATCAACTGAGTTAAATTATATCCTGTAGAATTTTTTAGCGTGTTGGCACCAGTCCAAATAATTTCCCCATTAGGCAAAACTATCTCTAAATTCAAAACATAATCTTTAGTCACGCCATATTTTACTGCTCTTGCACCGCCAGCATTTTCAGCAATGTTGCCACCTATCCAACAACTTCCTTGACTACTAGGATCTGGTGGATAAAACAATCCTTTTTCAGATACTGCTTCTCGTAAAACTTGAGTTATAACTGCTGGTTCGACTAAAATTTGTAAATTTAATTCATCGATATTTAAAATTTTATTAAGTTTTTCTGTTGATAATCCGATGCCTTTATGAATACAAAGTGCTCCACCACTTAATCCAGTTCTTGCCCCTAGTGGCGTCACAGGAATTTTATATTCGTTGGCTAATTTCATGATTTTTGAAATTTCATCAGAGTTTGCTGGCTTTACTACTATTGACGGAGGGAAAACATAATCTTCGGTTTCATCATGCCCATAATGATCAAGACTTTCTTTGTCTAACAAAATATTTTTAATGCCAACAATGTCTTTAAGTAAATCTATAATTTGTGATGAAATTGTCATTGTCTAGTGATTTATAATTGTAAATTTAAATTATTTAAAATGATTAGCAAAATGATAAAATTAAATTTAATATTGAAGTATATATAAATTCAACAATATTAATTTGCTATTCTTATTTGAAAGGAAAACCTCATTTCTTTATAAAAAATTAGAAGGATTCTAAGAAGTATGTAGGAATATTGGTTTTTAAAAATTACAAAGCCAATAGCTTCCAAATAAGAAAAATGTTAAAAAAAATTATGTAAATTTGTTATATCAAACGATAGTATACTTGAAAAAAAATTCGATAAATTCAGCCTTATCAGAAAAAAAAGGCATTGTTTCTCCTGATATTTTTAGTAAAAATTCAGTAGAACAGATTATTCAATCCAGAAAGTTGCAACCTGCAGCATCTGAATTAATTGACGGAATTTTAAATCATGATAAAGTAGCATTGAGTAGAGCTATCACCTTGATAGAAAGTACAAATGGAAATCATTTTGAAAAAGCAAATGAAGTCATAAATGGTTGTCTCCCTTTTGCAAATAAATCTGTCAGGATAGGTATAACTGGTGTTCCAGGCGTAGGAAAAAGTACTTTTATAGAATGTTTTGGAACGTTTTTAACGTCAATTGGAAAAAAAGTTGCTGTTTTGGCTGTCGATCCGAGTAGTTCAATCAGTCACGGAAGTATTTTGGGCGATAAAACTAGAATGGAAGAGCTTGTTAAAGATAAAAATGCTTACATACGCCCGAGTGCTTCTGGAGAAAACCTTGGAGGAGTTGCTAGAAAAACCCGAGAAGCCATTATTTTATGCGAGGCTTCTGGATTTGATACTATAATTATCGAGACTGTAGGTGTAGGTCAAAGCGAGACTGCCGTTCATAGCATGGTTGACTTTTTTTTGTTATTAAAAATATCGGGTGCTGGTGATGAATTGCAAGGAATAAAACGCGGAATTATGGAAATGGCAGATGCAATAGTAATTAATAAAGCCGATGGTGATAATATTAAAAGAGCAAATCTTGCCAAAACCGAATTTAATAATGCATTGCATTTATTTCCGATAAAAAAATCAGGTTGGAATCCCAAAGTTTCCACCTGTAGTTCTATTACCAAAGATGGAGTTGAGGATGTATGGAAAACTATTTTAAGCTATTTAGAACTTACTCAAAGCAATACTTATTTTGCCGAAAATCGTAAGGAACAAAATCAATATTGGATGTTAGAAACTATTGACAATCAATTAAGAACAAATTTTTATAATCATCCTGATATCAATAAATTATTAGAAGAAAATAAAAAAGCAGTACAAAAAAATGAAATTTCACCTTTTGTAGCTGCTAAAAATTTATTAGAAATTTATTTTAAAAAATAGTTATTATTCTTTTTCATATCGTTCCATTTCACGATCATAAAAAGCATTAGCTTGGCTTATTAAACTTTCCATTTCTGCCTTTAATTCGGCTTCATCTAGATCTTCATCTTCTTCCATAAACTCTACTTCGTCATCTTTTAGATTTATTATAAAACGAGGGTAATCGAGGTGAATGATAAAAATATCATCGGGAAAATCGGTATTGTCACCCAGAACGAATTTTGGTAATTCCATTGTATTTTTTTTAGTGTTATTTATCAGATAAAATCATGGGAGCACTTCCTTTTCCCATAAAAATAATTTTAGTATTTGGCGATGCTGCTAATTCTTTTTGAGCTTTAATTTGTTCATATTGCAGTTGCTTGTCTGACAATCCAGTCGAAATTATTTTTTGATAATCTGCTATACCTTGAGCTTCTACTCGTTTACGTTCGGCTTCTTGTTTTTCTTTCTGTAAAACAAATTGCATTTTTTGGGCATCTTGTTCGGCATTAATTTTACTTTCGATGGTTACTTTTACTGATTTTGGTAAATCAATATTTCGAATCAAAAGTTGTTCTAATACTAAACCACGAGTTTTAAAATCTTGTTCGATTGTTTTAAAAATACGTTGTTGAAACTCGTTTCTTTTAGTAGAATATAAAGAAACTGCGTCATAATATACTGCGTTGTCACGAATTCTTGTTCTTGTTATAGGTCTCACAATTTTATTTGTAAAATCGACACCAATATTTTTATAAATTTTAGGTGCATCTGCAGGAAGAATTCTATATAAAACTGTTAGATCGATTACAACTTCTAATCCGTCGGCAGATAGGACTCTTATTGCATCGTCTCCATCTTGTGCTCCTTCATTATGAACCGCAGACATGGTATAATTTTGGGTTTGAATATTCATTTCAGTCACATCAACCAACGGGTTAATTACATGCAAACCACTTTCTAAAACGTCGTTATCTACATTACCGTAAAGCGATTTCACTCCCACATTTCCAGCATTAATTTGCTTGAATAACGAGGTTGAAATTCCGATTATTAAAAGAATTAACCCACCAAATTTAAATAAATTAAGATATTTTGACAGCGGTGAAAAATTTTTTTGAAGTGAAAAACTTATGAATAGTAATATAATTCCGATAATAATTAATAGTATCATTTTATGTTTTTTAAATTGTATATTGATTATACGTTATAAGTAGCTTAATGTTACAAATTATGTTACTGTTTTTTTAATTTTATACTTTAATTTCTGAATTTTTATGCAACTTTTTTGTTAGATAATGAAATCGTGCATAGAGAGATATTGCAGCTGCTGTAAGTCCCGCTAAAAGTCCGATCCAAACTCCAACTGCTTTATATGAAGTGTATTGACCTAAATAATATGAAATTGGAAAACCAATAATCCAATAAGAAATAAAAGTTAGATACATTGGTATTTTCACATCTTGCAATCCACGAAGCGCACCAAGAACTACAACTTGAATGCCATCAGAAATTTGGAAAACTGCGGCTATTAATAATAATTTACCAGCTATAACAACTACTTCTTGATTGTCTAGCAATTGATGATGATCCTCCATGTTTAAGAAAATATAAGGTAAATAATTATGCAAAAGGACAAACAATAAGGCAAAAACTATTTCGATAAGAATGGCTAACAAAAAAATTGATCTTGCAATAATTATTAAATTTTTGTAATCTTTCAATCCTTTTTGTTGACTAATTCTTATCATAGATACAACACTCAATCCCATGGCAACCATAAAAGTTGTTGAGGCTAAGCAAAGTGCAATTTGATTTGCGGCCTGACTTGTTTTTCCTATAATGCCACACAACCAAATTGCTGCTGTAAAAAGTACAACTTCAAATAGCATTTGCATTGCCGAGGGAAAACCTAAATTTATAATCTTTTTTAGCATTGTTTTTTTTATTTCCTTAAAGCTAAAATCTTGAAAATAAGGTTTTAATATTTCGCGTTTTATTAATATGAAATGCATAAAAGTAACCATCATAATTCTAGAGATTACTGTTCCTAAACCTGCGCCTAGAATTCCCATTTTTGGAAAAATCCAAAATCCATAAATCAAGCAATAATTAATAATTACATGAACAATATTTGCCATAATTATAGCATACATCGAGTATTTTGTTAATGATAATCCATCTGCAAATTGCTTATATCCTTGATAAATTATTAACGGAACTAACGAAAATGCAACCCAGTCTAAATAAGGTTTGGCTAGCGAAATCACTTCTTTTGGTTGATGTAACAATTCCATAATGGGTTTTGCTAAAATCACCAACAAAAAAAGTAGAAGTCCTAAAATAATACATAAAAATAAGCCGTGGTGAAAAGTAGATCTAATTTTTGATTCGTTTTTTTCAGCTTCAGCTTCTGCTACAATTGGAGTTATTGCAGTTGAAAATCCAATACCAATTGACATGGCAATAAATATCATACTATTTCCTAAAGAAACTGCTGCAAGTTCTGTAGATCCCAATTTTCCTACCATAATATTGTCAACAATTCCTATCAAAGTATGACCAAGCATTCCTAAAATTACTGGATATGCAAGTTTTAAATTATAAGAAAACTCTTTAGTATATTGTGATAAATTCATTTTTTTTAATATTGCACAAATGTAACTGTAAGTTATCCAAACTTAAAATTTATTTTATTGAACTATATTTTTTACATTTACTAAATCTAAATAATTAATAATCTAACATATGAAAAATTTTTTACTTTTTATTACATTAATAACGTTCAATATTTTCTATTCTCAAAATGTTTTTCAAGATAATCTAGCATCTTACAATACAGGAACTCAACTTAGTGGGCAAGGTGCGTGGTCAAACAATACTGCTTTAGGTGGTGGTGGCAGTTGTGCTGGTGCAATATGCACAAATGCAATTGTTTTAAACCAAGGATTTAATTATTTAAATTATGGTTCGAGTCCAAATTCACTTGAGCTAACTAATGATAAAGATAGTTGTGGCAGATTATTTACTGCTCAAACTGGCATAACTTATTTAGGATTTATGGTAAATCTTACAAGTGCCGCCACAAGTCCAAATGATTCTTTTAGGGTTTTGAGTGGTTCTGCCTTTAATGTTGCATTTAGAATGTATATAAAAACAGTTACTGCAAGTACATTTGTAATTGGAGTTAGCAAAGCAAGTGGTGCAACTACTTATTCAACAAATACTTATGCATTTTCTCAAGATCATTTATTCATTTTTAAATATTCTCAACTTTCTGGCACAACAGATGATTTAGTATCTTTATATGTTGATCCTGTTATTGCAAACGGAGTGCCTGCAGTAGCAGATGTTTCAACAAGCGCAGGTACAGATGCAACCGGAAATATTGATAGATTAAATTTCAGACAAAATACTAATTCTATTCCTACTGGAAGAGCTGGATTGATTAGTGTTGCAAAATCTTGGACTGGCTTAATACTTGGTACAAATCAATATGATAAACCAAATTTTGCACTAGTTTCATCACAAATGTCTAAAGGAATTCTTTTAATTAAATCAAATAAATCAATTGAAAATTGTAATTTAAAAATTTATGGTATTTCTGGAAATTTAATCGAATCGAAAACAATTTTTATGTTAGAAAATGAAAATCAAATTCATATAAATCCAATTCAAACTGCTGGTTTGTATGTTGTTGAAATTACCGATGAAAATAATATTAAATTTTCACAAAAAGTAGTGATTGAATAATAAGATTTTCTATTTTGAGAATTTTAAACCCTTATCACAAAATGCTGTTTCAATTGTTCTTTTCTAAAAAAAATAATTCCCCATTGAAAAGTATCAATTGTAATGGTAGCTGTTGGATGATTTTTTATAATTTCCCAAGCTCGTTCCATATCATCATTCCAATGTATATCATCAAAAATCCAAACAGAATCGTTTGAAATAGTTGGAAGTACTAATTTAAAATATTCTAAAGTTGCTTTTTTAGAATGATTGCCATCAAAGTAAATTAGGTCGAAGGTCGAAAGTCTAAAGTCGAAAGATTTTAGATAATCGTCGAATTTTGTATTTACAAATTCAATATTAGTTAGATTTTGTAATTGACATTGATTTTTTGCAATTACTATTGTATTTGGACATCCTTCTAGTGTAATAATTTTTGCATTTTTATTTCCTAAAGCTAATGCCGAAGTTGCTAGTCCCAATGATGTTCCAATTTCTAAAATGGTTTTGGGTTTAAAATAATTTACAATTCTGAATAATAATTCGGCTCTTTTTGGAGATATTCCAGCGTTTTTAGCAATCTGGTTTAAGGCTCTTACATTTGATTTAAAAACTTGTGAACCAGCACCAAAATCTGTTACTTCAATGGTATTTTTGTTTTCTATAAGTGAATTTCTATAATTTTTTAAAATTTGATATTCGGGATAATCACTTTTATCATAAAAACATTTTGTAACCAAGTCATATACAAATGGAGAATGCACACCGTGTTTATTTTTGGAGTTCCAGAGGAATTTTAAATATGATTTTATTTGAAATATCATTTTCTACTGATTAGTGAATAGTGTCCAGTAACTAGTCTTACTATTCACCAATTACTATTCACTAATTACTAATTACTATTCACTAATTACTATTTACTAATTACTATTCACTAATTACTATTCAATAATTACTAATTACTTTTTCTATTCCATTTTAGAAGAAAGCTCAAACCAACGTTCTTCTTTTTCTTCTATTGTTTTTATGATTTTCTGCAATTCATTAGCTCTTGCTTCAATATCTTTATCTGCAACTTTTCCGTCGCTAAATAATTGTTCAATTTGTTTCTTTTGATGTTCTAAATCTTTAATTTCTTTTTCTATTCTATTAAATTCTTTTTGCTCGTTAAATTCTAATCCAGATGAAATAGTTTTGGTTTGTTTCCAATTGTTTTTTTCTTTGTTATCATCTTTATTTGCTGGTTCAATCGAATCTTCATAGGCTCTAAAATCAGAATAATTCCCAGGAAAATTCTCTACAATTCCTTCGCCACGAAACACAAATAAATCGTCTACAATTTTGTCCATAAAATATCTATCGTGCGATACTACTAATAAACATCCTGGATAATCGAGTAAGAAACTTTCTAAAACGTTTAAAGTTATAATATCTAAATCGTTTGTAGGTTCATCCAAAATTAAAAAATTTGGATTCTGAATCAAAACCGTGCATAAATACAAGCGTTTCAACTCGCCACCAGAAAGTTTTTCAACAAAATCATATTGCTTTTTGCTGTCAAATAAAAACCGTTCCAAAAGCTGACTTGCCGAAATTAATCTGCCTTTTGCAAGCGGAATATATTCACCATATTCTTTAATAATATCAATAACACGTTGTCCGGGTTTTGGGTTGATGCCGCTTTGTGTATAATACCCTATTTTTATTGTTTCTCCAACTACAACTTTGCCAGCATCTGCTTTTATTGTTTGGGTGAGTAAGTTTAAGAAAGTAGATTTTCCTGTTCCGTTTTTACCAATTATTCCTATTCGTGCACCACGCTGAAAATCAAAACTAAAGTTGTTTAAAATTACTTTTTCTCCAAACTTTTTAGAAATTTTATGAAGCTCAATAATCTTGCTCCCCATTCGTTCCATATTAATTTCGAGTTCTACCTTGTTTTCCTTTCGTCTGCTTTCTGCTTTTTCTTTTATTATATAAAAATCATCTTGTCGCGATTTTGATTTTGTAGTTCGCGCTTTTGGCTGTCGACGCATCCATGCCAATTCTTTTACAAAAAGATTTTGAGCCTTGTCTACACTGGCATTTTCGCTAGTTAATCGTTCTTCTTTTTTTTCTAAATAATATGAATAATTTCCTTTGTAAGTATATAATTTTCCGTTATCCAATTCAATGATTTCGTTGCACACGCGTTCTAAAAAAAATCGATCGTGAGTTACCATAAAAAGCGTAATATTTTCTTTAGCAAAATAACTTTCTAGCCATTCAATCATCTCTAAATCAAGATGATTGGTTGGTTCGTCAAGAATTAACAAATCGGGTTTATTTATTAAAATTATAGCCAGCGAAAGTCGTTTTTTTTGCCCGCCAGAAAGATTTTTTACTTTCAATTTAAAATCTTCCAATTTTAATTTAAATAAAATTTGTTTAAATTGATTTTCAAAATCCCATGCATCAAATCTGTCCATATCTTCAAATGCTTTTGCATAAGCATCAGCATCATTAGGATTTTCAATTGCTTTTTCATAACGCTCTATAACGTGTAGAATTTCGTTATCACTAGCAAAAATACTTTCCTCAATAGTAAGTTCGTCCTGCAGTTGTGGCACTTGGCTCAAAAACGCCATTTTTATATCTTTTCTAATGACTACTTGCCCAGAATCTGGCTCATCATCACCATTTATAATTTTCATAATGCACGTTTTGCCCGAACCATTTTTGGCAATAAAAGCTATTTTTTGATCTTTGTTAATTCCGAATGAAACGTCTTTAAACAAGGTTCGTTCACCAAATGATTTTGATATATTTTCAACTGAAAGGTAATTCACAAGTGTATTTTTTTTGCAAAAGTAGATTATATTTGTCACATGCAACTATCTGTCATCATACTTAATTATAATGTGCGCTATTTTTTAGAACAATGTGTGCTAAGTGTTCAAAAAGCACTTTCAACCATTGACGGCGAAATTATTGTAATCGACAACAACTCATCTGACGATAGTTGTGCAATGATGAAAGAATTGTTTCCTAACGTAAAACTCATTGAAAACAAAGAAAATTTTGGTTTCTCTAAAGGAAATAATATTGGAGTTGCTCAAGCCAAAGGCGAATATATTTGTATTTTAAATCCAGACACAGTTGTTGCCGAAGATACATTCCATAAAATCATTGCGATGCACGAAGAAATCTCATCCAAAGCAGGAATAATCGGTTGCAAATTAATCGACGGAACAGGAAATTTTTTACCCGAATCTAAACGCGGTGTGCCAACTCCTTGGGTTGCATTTACCAAAATTTTTGGATTGTATAAAATTTCAAATCTATTTGGTAAATATTACGCCCAGCATTTAACCCAAAATCAATCGGGAAAAGTTGATATTTTGGTAGGTGCTTTTATGATAATCAAACGTGATTTATATAACGAAATCGGTGGTTTTGACGAAAATTGTTTTATGTATTCAGATGATATAGATTTGAGTTACATGGCGTTGCAAAAAGGAAAACACAATTATTATTTCCATGAAACAACAGCAATTCATTATAAAGGCGAAAGTACTATTCGTGACCAAAAGTATATGAAACGCTTTCAAGAAGCAATGCAATTTTTTTATAAAAAGCATTTTAAAAAGTCGATTTTATTCGATGTTTTAATGGAAATCGGAGCTTTATTATTTTCATTTACAAAGAAAAATCAATCCAAATTTACTAAGAGAGAAATTAATAAATACATTATTTTTTCAAAAGAAGAATTACAATTAAATTTGACAAAAGAAACGATAATTTTAAATAATTTATCGGAATTTAAAAATGAAGTAAATTTGAATATTGAAATCATTTTTGACACAAAATCATTTAATTACAAGGAAATTATTGATTTTATGAATTCTAACAAAAGCAAAAATTTAACATTTAAAAATTATATACCGAGTTCAAATTTTTTCATTGGAAGCAATAATTCAATTGATAGAGGCGAAATTATACAACTAAAAAATTAGTATATTCATTACAAAATGAAGATTAAATTACTAATTTTGCAAACATTATAAAAAAACACTACTTTAGTTTAAAGATATGGCAAAGTTTGAATTGAAATTACCAAAAATGGGCGAAAGTGTAGCAGAAGCTACCATAACAAATTGGCTTAAAGAGGTTGGCGATACAATAGAAATGGACGAAGCCGTTCTAGAAATTGCTACCGACAAAGTTGATAGTGAAGTGCCAAGCGAAGTTTCGGGAATTTTGGTAGAGAAACTTTTTGGTAAAGACGATTTGGTTCAAGTAGGTCAAACTATTGCAATAATTGAAACTGATGCCGCAAGTGTCTCAGAAAATAGTTCTGTCACATCGAGCGCAGTCGAGATGCCAATTGCTAAAACTGAAGTTGCCAAAACTGTTGAAGCAACTAAAGAAACTGTTGCTCCAGCCGATTTTTCAGGAAGTGATAAATTCTTTTCGCCCTTAGTAAAAAATATTGCTAAAGAAGAAGGAGTTTCTGTTGCCGAACTTGACAGTATTTCAGGTTCAGGAAAAGATGGTCGTGTTACGAAAGAAGATATTTTAAATTTTATAAAAAATAAATCTAATACCGCTCAAACTGTCACTACGAGCGTAGCCGAGGTGCTTCAACCCGAAACCCGAAACTCGCAACCTGCAACAAAAGCCATTCCGGTTTCTGTAAATGGTGGTGACGAAATTATAGAAATGGACAGAATGCGTAAGCTGATTTCAGGTTATATGGTGGCTTCGGTGCAAACTTCGGCACACGTGCAATCATTTATAGAAGTTGACGTAACCAATATTGTAAAATGGAGAACTAAAGTAAAAGATGCTTTTGAAAAACGAGAAGGCGAAAAACTAACGTTTACTCCAATTATGATGGAAGCTGTTGCTAAAGCATTGAAAGATTTTCCAGGAATGAATATTTCGGTAGATGGCGATTATATCATCAAAAAGAAAAATATAAATTTAGGAATGGCGGCTGCGTTACCAAACGGAAATTTAATCGTTCCGGTTATTAAAAACGCTGACCAATTGAACTTGGTTGGAATGGCAAAAGCGGTTAACGATTTGGGAAACAGAGCTAAAGCAGGAAAACTAAAACCAGACGATACACAAGGCGGAACTTATACAGTTACAAACGTTGGAACTTTTGGTTCGGTATTTGGAACTCCAATTATCAACCAACCACAAGTGGGAATTCTTGCTCTTGGTGCTATCAGAAAAGTGCCAGCAGTAATTGAAACTCCCGAAGGTGATTTTATTGGAATTCGTCAAAAAATGTTCTTGTCGCACAGTTATGACCACAGAGTTGTAGATGGTGCACTTGGCGGAAGTTTTGTAAAACGAGTAGCTGATTATCTTGAAGCTTTTGATGTGAATAGAGAGTATTAGGAAAATATAGCATTATAAATTTAAAAATACTTACAATTCGTTTTGTAAGTATTTTTTTTATTTTCTTTGTAAAAATTTATTTCTATGAAACATACTTTATTTTTTATCGCTTTTATGTTTATGTTTTTTCAATGTGCTTTGGCTCAAAATTATATTTTGGATACTACTTTTGGAACAAATGGAAAGATTACAAATCCTTTAATTATAAGTAGTCAAATTATACAATTACAATCAGATGGCAAAATAGTTTCCTGTTTTCTGTCTGATTATTCTATTGCAGGAAATATACATTTGGTTCGCTTTAATGTTGATGGAAGTATTGATACTACTTTTGGAACAAACGGATTTGTGAACTCTATTTTATTTTCTGAAACTGGAGGAATAAATATGATGAAAATACAAAGCGACAATAAAATAATAATTACTGGAAATTATACTGCTTCAACACAACCTAACACAACAAATACTGATTTTTCAACAGCCAGATTCAACCCAAATGGAACTTTAGATACTTCTTTTGGAGTAAATGGATATGCAATTACCGATTTTGGATCAGTTAATGGTGAAGCTTCAAGAACTGTGGAGATTCAGAGTGATGGGAAGATTTTGATTGGAGGAGTTGCTCGTATACCAAATTCTGATTTAGCAATAGTAAGATACCAATCTAATGGTTTACTAGATACTTCTTTTGCTACTAATGGAAAATTCACCTACAATTTTGGTACAAATACTATACCTTTTTCTAGTGGATTATCTAGTGATGAAGTAGTAGCAATTAAAATAAATTCGATAGGTAAAATAATTGTTGGCGCTTACACAAATGTCAATGAATCAAATATCAATGGTGGTAATTTTGGTTTTATTTGTCTAAATTCTAATGGTGTCCTTGATACAAGTTTTGGTAATAATGGACAAAAAATTGTTGACTTTGGAGCTGGAGATTATTTAGATAATTTGAAAATTACTTCTGATGATAAAATTATTTCTACTGGTGAACACAATTATACTGTTGGAACTAATCAGCTTACAAATATTCCATTAGTTAAACTTTTAGCAAATGGAAATTATGATACAAGTTTTGGAAATAATGGTATTGTTTTAACTAATCGTGATACAACAAATTTATTTGATGTTGTTCATGATTTAAGTATCCAGCCTGATGGAAAAATTATTTGTTTTGGAGCAACTCCCGATTCGTCAGGTTCTATTGCAAATTTTTTGATTATAAGATTTAATACAGATGGTACTATTGATACTACTTTTAATACAGTAGGTTATAAAACAGTCGATTTTAATGGCTCGAGTTCTTTTGGTTCTTCTTTTTTGATTCAAAATGATGGTAAACTATTATGTTCTGGTGCAATTAACCAATCTAATAATGTTTATGTTGGCTGTTTAGCAAGACTGGAAATAAATAATTTATCGACCAACAATTTTGATTTAAAAAACAATATCTCCATTTCCCCAAATCCATTTACAGATTTACTAACAATAAGCACAAAAGGCATTAATTTATCATTGGCAACAATAGAATTGTATGATAGTATTGGACGAAAAATTTCAAATTTCACTACAGAAAATACTAATAATTTTACTTTTTCAATCGATAATGATTTATCAAAAG
>JANXVF010000055.1 GCA_025351785.1 Flavobacterium sp. | reverse complement strand
AAATATGTACCGTCTGTATTTTTAACCGCTACTTCGATAGTATAGGTTGCATTATACTCAGGTGCTGTCAATAGACTCATTCTGAAATCACGTAACGAACGGTTGAAGATTTGTTGTACCGAGCTCACTATATTGGTTACTTTAAATCGGTATCCTTGAGCAAATGGAACTAGATTCGCATAAATAACATCATTCATCGAAGTGATGCTTGAGCCACACTGTGAAGCTTGAACTTTGGTAGTCGTTGCTGGTGTGCTTACTGTACATGCCGATCCGTAGAATGGTTGCCATACGCCTCCAATTTTAACCGATACTTCTACTTGATATGTAGTAGCAAAAGCATAAACTGGTAGTGAAGTTATATTGAATACACGTAAGAAACGATCTAGTGATTGTACCAAACCAGTTGAAAGATTGGTTACTTTAAATCGATACCCTTGTGCTCCCGAAACTAAGTTGGCATATACTGGAGCGTCGATAGTAGGCAAAGTGATGCCACATTGTGCAGTTGCAATTACAGTAGTAATTGGAGTACATCCATTATCAATAATTCCATCACAATCATTATCTAAGCCATCATAACAAACATCAATAGCGCCTGGATGAACATTAGCTCTAGTATCATCGCAATCGGTTGCATCTATTACAGTTCCAGCTGGCGAACCAACTACAGGAGAAGCTATATTTCCGTAACCGTCACCATCTAAATCAGCATAATGAGTATCATCACTAAAATAAATATTATCAAGATAAATTTGAGTAGGAACACTTGTATTTTGTTCTAATTTTAATCCATAAATATTAGTCAAATCTGCTCCTGGATATTGTGTTAAATCAATATTTAATGAATTCCAACCTGTTACAAGATTTGCTTCTTCATGAAATTGATCACCAGGTGCTAAAAGATAGATAAATAATCTAGAAAGTGCAGGGTCTGAATTTAAAGGCGCATTTAAAAAAACATCTAAATGTAAATTAGTCATTCCAGTAACATTTAAACGTCGTTCAGAAACATCAATTAATCCAAGATATCCTAAATTATCAACTTTTAATGCTGTATTAGTTCCATTAGGAACTTCTGTCATGGTAGTTGCGCCAGTCCAAAAAGATCGCACCGTAACATAAGAAGGATTATTAGCATAAACAGATGGAGTTCCTGTATACATTGACATTACTCTAGATGAAGTTCTTGCAATCGGAATTGGAGATGGACCAGGAGCAGGAAATGATACCACAAAAGTTGCAGTTTTACTTGTAGGTCCAAATGTTCCGTCAGAAACCTGAGATGCTGTAATGGTAGATGTACCACCGGAAACAATATGTATTTGATTGCCACTAACGATAGTTGCAACTGAGGTATTACTACTAGTATAAGTAAATGGGCTTGTATTATTTGAAGTAGGAGGCGTTAAACTAAAATTAGAATCACCCACATTTTTTGCAGGAACTGTAAATAACCCTACTGTTGCAGGAGGAAGAGTTGCAGGTCTGAAAAAATATACGTTGTCAACATAAACGGTTTTTCCTGGACCATTTAATCCTTCAAATTTAAGTTGAGAAATTGCAGTCATTATTAAACCTGCATTAGAATAGGTTGTTAATGGAATATTAACACTGTACCAACCATTTAATGTAGGGAAAAATTGTGCATTACGGTCTCCATTATTAAGTAACCAAATATTGAAACCTGTACAGTCTGAAGTATAAATGTCCATGTGTAGGGTAGTCATTTGAGAAACATCTACAGCAGCAAAATTGATAAATTCAACTAAAAAGTTACTCATTTTTTTGGTGTCATTTCCAGCTATGACTTCATCAGTTGTAGAGGCAGCGTTTTGCCAAGTTGCTGATGGTAAATTTGCATAAGCGTTACTGTAAAGTGAAACTACATCATAAGAGTTTCTAACTGGTGGAGTAGGCGCGGCAACAGCAAGTGGTGGAGCTAAAACTATCAATGAAGTAGAAATAGAACCTGTATCAAAAGAACCAGCAGCGGCTTGATTTGCAGTAATTGTTGTAGTTCCTGGTCCAACTAAATGAATTTGGTTTCCTCCAACTATTGTTGCAACAGCAGTGTTTGTACTAGAATATGAAAAAGCACCTGTACTGTCTGATGTAGGAGGAGTAATTGTAAAATCAGCATTCCCAAATACCTTATCCGCCAAAGTAAACGCCGAAAGTGTTGGTGCATTTCCTGCAACATAGAAATATACATTGTCTAGATACATTTGAAACTGAACACCCATTGTAGAATTGGATTCAAACTTTAGACCATAAATATCTGCTAAATTTGCACCTTGGTTCGTATAATCGGTTAAATCAATATCAATAGAATTCCATCCAGCACTAAGTCCTGTAATTGTTTTTATTTTATCGCCATTCGATAATAAAAAAATAAATATTGAAGGGATTGAAGCATTCAAATACATATCAACATGAAGTTTGGACATTCCAACTGCACTAAAATTTGCACCATTAGTAATAAATCCTAAATAGCCCATGTTGTCAACTTTTAAACAACTGTTTGTACCATTCGGAATTTCTGTTACCGCAGTAGCACCATTCGACCAAGGAGCTCTAACTGCAGTAATAGCATTGGCATAAACAGTTGGTGTTCCTGTAAACATTGATACTACATCACCTGGAGCTCTTGCTGGTGGTGTTGGAGATGGTCCTGGAGCAGGATAGGAAGCTACAAATGTAGCAGTGACAGATGCTGAACCATAAGTTCCATCAGAAGCTTGTGTTGCAGTAATATTTGAACTACCACCACCTACAATATGAATTTGATTTCCACCTACAATTGTTGCTACAGCTGTATTACTACTTGAGTATGAAAATGTGCCAGTACTGTTAGACGATGGTTGTGCAATTGCAAAATCTGAATCACTCACTAACTTTGCTGGAACTGAAAAAGCTCCCAAAGTTGGAGGTTGAATAGTTGCTGGTCGCCAGAAATAAACATTAGTAATAAATAATGTTGTATTGTTAGGATTAAAGGTAACAGGAACTATATATCTTAAATGATTTAAATCAACGCCAGTATAGGTGCTTAAGTCTAAATCATAAGAGTTCCAAGAGCCTTGTGTTTTTGTAAAAGGAACTTCAAGTTCGAGATTACTTCCATTTACGGCTTCAAGTTTAATTTTAAAGGAAACAAAATTAGGAGACCAAACATCAATATGTAATTTAGTCATCGCTGAAACGTCAAGCGTTAAAGCTCCATTGGTAGAAATTCCAGAATAGCTGTGATTAATGTATTTTTTTACAACACTATTATCAGCAAGTGTCACGTCACCAACAATGGTACTGCCACCAAAATCATAAAAATTGACGCCAGATTGGTTTGTGTATGCGCTTCCATACTGCGAAAACACATCATAGGAATTCCTTGCAGGTGGTATAGCCGGTCCAGTTGCAGGAGTTTGTGATTGTCCTAATGAAATAGTCATTAAGAAAAATAATAAGAAAATTTTTTTCATGTTAAATGGTTTTATTAATAGTTTAATTTGAATTTCAAATCTAATCAACAACATCCTATTAATAATTTAAAAAGACTGTATAAAAACTATACAAACCCTTCTGATGAATTGAAACTTTCAAAGAGTACTAAATTCGCAATCGTTGTAGTAACAGTTGCTCAAAATTTACTTATTTAACAACCTAGTTACCAAGTGTAATACATAATATGTTGTACTAATGTTGTATTATTAGTAATTGATGTGATATTATTGAACTTGATTTTTGGAATTAAACAATTTAATCTCAATTATTTAATAATAATAAATCAAATAATTAAAATATGACGCTCAATTTATGTTTTCAATAAATTAATTTTATAAAATACATTTAAAGAAGTGTTAGTTTTTGAATTCAACATCTTTATAAAACTGTAAAAACATTATCAATCTTCTTCAGATTAATAATGTTTTTAAAATTTAAGTTATTGATTTTATTTTAAACTATTTATTTTGTTGTATTTCAAAATAAGTTTTTGCCGAAAAGGAATCTATATTTACACTAGGTTGGTAATTTTCAACATAAATTTCAACTGTACCACCTACTGCTAAATTGACATTACAGTTTATATTTCTAAATACAGGACCATTTGAACCGTGATTACCTGAGTTTTGTTGGTATAATATACCGTTTACATAAACTCCTATAGAATAAAATTGAGCATTTGATTGATTATCGGTGTGGAAACCAGCATTTATATTATAATTTCCAGCTTTTGTAGCTGTAAATGTGCCACCAGCAATTTCACTATTTGAATCATATACTAAAAGGTTGAAGTTTATTTTTTGCCATCCTGCATTTGTTAATGCTTGATTTGTATTTAAATTATATCGTGTAGATGAATAAGTGCTATTTGGAGTTGACCAAGACAAAACACCACTTGCATTACTGGTTAAAATTTGTGAATTTAATCCTCTGGCAACAGGAAATACATATCCCGTTCCCGATGGGTCTCCAATTTGAAAGGTACTATTTGTTCTAAATATTCTTGCTGCGGGTGTAAATTCTCCATAAACCAAAGAAGTTGTTGGAGTTGTAGCGGCATTTGTAATATATAATTTATCAGAAGTTGTTTCAGATGAACCAGCTTGGTAACCTATGGCAACATTACCCGTACCAGATACGTTTGTCGCTAAAGCATTATAACCAATTGCAGTATTATTACTAGCGGTACTGCTTATTAAAGCTCTATATCCTACAGCTACACTATTTGCAGAAGCTCCATTAGCTATTAAAGCATTAAAACCTAAAGCCGTATTATTACTTCCAGTCGAGAATTGTCCGGCAAAATATCCAATATAAGTGTTGTTGCTTGTGTTATTAGCACCAAAACCAGCCTGATTTCCAACCGCTGTATTGTTTATTCCTGTTGCATTATTGTTTAATGCCGCCGATCCTACAGCTGTATTTCCTGTTGCTCCTCCATTTCCTTGTAGTGCATTATAACCTACAGCGGTATTATTACTTGCAGAGTTTCCGAACAAAGCATGCCAACCCACAGCGGTCGAGTTACTTGCAGCAGATATAGCTCCAAACATTGATTCAAATCCAATTACAGTATTACCACTGCCACTGTTTCTTCCTAAAGCACTATGACCAACTGCAATATTCTCGTTTCCATTTGTATTTGTGCTTAAGGCTTGCATGCCTAAAGCTGTATTTCTTGAGCCTCCAGAGTTTGATAAAGAAGCTTGATAGCCTGAAGCTGTATTTCCAGATCCACTATTATTATTTAATAAAGATTGGTATCCTAGTGCACTATTATTGCTTGCACCAGCATTTAATTTAAGTGACTGAAAACCTATTGCAGTATTGCTATTCCCAGATGTATTTGTTTTTAAAGCTTCAAACCCTACAGCAGTTGAAAAACTAGCTAGATTATTTGATAAACTGGTAGCACCTATAGCCGTATTTTGATTTCCTGTTATGTTTGTTGATAAAGTTCCATATCCAATTCCAACATTATCGGATCCAGAAGTTGTAGTCGCCAAGGAATTTGTACCAAAGGCAGTGTTATTCGTTAAAGCACCAAACGATAATGAATTAACTCCTAAAGAAGTACTTGATAAACCTATTTTTCCTGCGGCAAGATTATTTCTTCTAAATGCTACGTCAACATTTGTAGCTAGTCCGGTACCGATATAATTTATACCATCAACAATATTAGTATTTCCAATAATACTCCAATCATTTGTAATAACCGCGCTTGTTAATAACCTTGTCCAAGGTCCCGTTGCAGTACTTAAATAATAATAACCTGGAGTTACATCTCCAGTTGTTGCTGTGTTATAAACTAATTCAGACTCTACTCCTGTTATTACAGGAAGTACTACGGTCGTGGCTGTCAGTGCAACTCTAGGAATTACCAATCCATCTGTAGCCGAAGTAATATCAAGAGCTCCATCTGGTAACAAAGTACCAATTCCTACTTGACTAAAAACGGTGCTAGTAACAAGTAGAAATAATAGTGAAAATAAAATGGATTTCATGTTGTTTATTTAATTTTGCAAAAAACGAAGTTACAAAACTGTAATTTAAAATAAATTTTGGGAGATATAAAATAACTATACACAAATCATATTAAAAAGATGATAGACTTTTATTTTTTACAATACTATATAAACTAACTAATTGTATAAATTATCTAATATTTTTGTTCAAACAATTTTTAATTTTATGTTTATGTTGAGTTAATGTTATGGTATTGATGTATGTTTTAAAAAAAATTAACACATAAATATTTAATAATTAATTTTATATTAAAATTTTTTTAAGTCTTTTCTAAATAATGGCATTTAATTTTATTTATTTCATAATTATAATTGATTTAAATTTAAATTAAGAAATCGATACAAATAACAATTTTATTTTATTTATATAAAAAAACCTCGTCTAAATAATTTTAAACGAGGTTATTAATATAAGATACGAAAAATATTTACAGCTGAAATTGCATCCCAATTCTAAATTGTTCTTTCCAATTGAAAGGATCTATACTTTCACTTTTTATTATGTTGAAGTATTGAAATTTAATCATTCCATTTGAATTTTTAAATTTATAACCTACAGCAGGTGAAAAACGTTGAGATTTTCCGGGTACTAAATCACTCAAATCTAATTCTTCATATCGAGCAGAAATAATTGTTCGCCAAGGTTTTATGTAATAATTAAGTTGCGATACATAACCTCCAGAAAAAATATAACCACCAGTTTGAGTTTCTGTAAAATTTTGAAATAAGGGATCTGCAGGACTTTGTGGTTTTGATTTTAATTGATGTATTTCAAACTGACCCGAAAAACCTTGATATTGAAACGATGCATCCAATCCGTAAACGTAACGTTCACCATCAATAACTTTTAAACCATAAGAACTTGTAGCATTAACAGGGAAAACAGTTCCAGCGGGCAGTTTTTTATTTGCATATCGACCTGCAACACCAAGTTGAAAAATTGCAATTGGCGAATGTTTAAAATCAATTTCTTTATAACGACCACGTGTTGGGTAAGAAACATCTAAACGTCCTATATATTCAAGACCACCACTTGGGTCATTATCGCCACCAAGAGAAAGTTCTCCTAAACCTGTGTAAGCACCTAAATATATGTTAGCTCTTTGTTTCCAAAAGTTTTTCATTATAGTTGCTCCAATATCTCTAACCGAAAATATTGATCCTCTAGTAATTTCTGGAGCTTGCCAATAGGCAGATTCTTCGAAAGGAATCATTGCATTTCTTGAGTAATATAGTTTGCCATATCCCATTTCAATATCAAAATATTTGAATCCTTTGTAGGTAACATTTGCTGCAAGCAAACCAGGATTTTCTGGATCAATAACTTTATTGATATTATTGGCTGCAATATCGGCAAAATCTACTTTGAATGAATATTCGAAATCGTTACCTACATGTCCGTCAACTCCTATTTGAGCATCACGAAGCTTGAAACGATTTTTAGAATAATCATTTTCACCTACGTTAATATTTCTAGAATTATAAAAATAAGAGAAATTAGTAGAAAACTCCATTGTGTTCTTGCCAACAGTAATAATATACTGACCAAAGGAATTAGTTACACAAAAAATAAAAAGTATAAAGAGAATATTTTTTTTCATTAGTTTATTTTTTCAGGATTGTTAAAATAATATAGGCGTTGCATGTCGTCACATGTTATCATTATTGTTCCATCTTTGTCAAAAGCCAAACCTTCGGGATTAATTACAGGAAGTTTCCATTTTTTTATAACTTCATAAGTTATTGGATCAACTTTCAGTAGCATTGCATCTTCGTCGCTTAATAGCCATAATGAATTGTTGTAAAATCGAGCTGATGATATATCTTTTGCAATACTGCTTAAATCAGTTTGTTTAATAACTTTTAAATCTGTTGATAATTCAAATAATAAAATTGGATCTTTTTCGGTAATCAAAAGAAACTCATTTTTATTTTTGTCAAATTCAAATGATTCATATCCTTTATTTCGTGCACCATTATAGGGAATTGTTGTTGACGAAGTATTTTTTAGTGTAGTCAAATCATATTCATATATCGTTCTGCCAGATTCATCAACCGCATATACGGTTTTATTATTTACATAAACGCCTTCAAAATCAGTATCTTTCTGATCAAGTTTGCGCAATACTTTTCCATTTCTATCGGTTTCAAATAAAATACCTTGATCGCTTACAACAAAAAAAGTATCTGTTGTAAAACTGTAACAAATATCAGAAGGTTCAGGAATTGAAATATCTATATATTTAGTAGGTTTAAGTTTTATTTTTTTTTGTGCGTTACCATTACACGAAATTAGTAAAGCCGTAAAAATTATATTGAGGATTAATTTATGTTTCATAAAGGAATAGCTTGAAGCGTTACATTATCAAAACGGTTGTTGCCAGATGTTGTATTGGCATTTGTACCTCCAAAATTAATTCTGATTTTAAAATTTGGATTATTATTTACGCCATCAATATTTCTAAAATCTAATGATACTAAAGCATTCAATGGGTCAATGTCTGCATTAAAAAATGTAACTGCTAAGGCACTTGTTGTATAATTTGTTCCATCTATAGTGTATGAATACGATTGTTGTGTAGCACCACTAGAGGATCGAGCAGTGGCAAACTGAACCAATACTTTTTTAAATCCTGTGGTTGGAACATTCAATTCTAAATATCTGGTGTCGCTTGGGTTTCTGGTTCTAATTCCGTTTCCAGCTAGTGCACCATTTTGAGAATTTGTATCATATCCTGGTGAAAATGAATCCATATAACCTGCTCCAGTTCCAGGATATTTTATAGATACGCCTGAAGTAAATAAAGAAAAATCGGGATTTATGGTAGTGAGAGTACCTGTTGTGCTATTAAAATTCCAATAATCAACTAAAACGCTATTTGCCTCTATAACAATTGCGTCACTTTGAATATTTCTATCTGTTGTACAGGAAATAAAACAGAACGCAAATACTACAATAACTGTTAATTTTTTCATAAAAATGTTTTCGCAAACTTAGCGAACTAAATACTTTGAAATGTTAATTTAACATTACTAAATAGTTAATACAAACTCAAAATAGTCTTGTTATTTAGAGTTTGTACATAAATCAAAATTAGTTTTTGCAAACAATTTTATTAAATCGATTTTCTGTACATTTTCTTCGATTAAAATCAGTTACTTCAGCTCATTATGATCTTTAATTCCAAACGTAATTTTACACTTTCTTAACATTGATAAAACGTTTACTAAAACCCATTAAACTATTTTTGTACCAACAATTAAATAGGTTGATTTACTTCTATCTGTTTTAATTTTAAACACATTATCGTGAAACAAAATTTACAATTATTATCAAAAAATTATTATTGGGCTTTAATTTGTATTTTTTTTATACAAAATATTGTTGGACAAACTCAACTAGCCTCTTGGAATTATGACTCACAAGTTCAGGCATTTCCTGGTACTTTTAGTGCTGATTATGTAATTGCTGGTGGTTCAGCTTCGTCAGCAATTGTAAATTTAGGAGGAGGAACTGTTGGTAATTTAATAAGAACAGGAATGACTGGTACAGGTTGTGGAGCGCAAACTACAGGAAATTCTTTTGCATTAGAGCCTTTTAGTCCCGGAAGTTCAAACGAGAGTAATGGTTTTCAGTACAACTCTAGTACTTCTGGATATCAAAATATTATTTTTAGTTGGGATCAACGTTGTTCAGGTTATTCGGCAAATACTGTACGATTACAATATACAATTAATGGATCTACATGGACAAATTTTATAATGACAGGAACAAATACCACCTTTTGTTTGGGTTCTATAAATACAAATGGATGTTTTGAAAATTCGGTAGTTTCTGATAATTTTCGACGAGTTTCGGTTGATTTATCTTCTATTGTAGGAGCTAATAATAATCCAAATTTTGGTGTCCGTATTTTAGCGTCGTACTATGCAAGTTCATCAGCATATAATGCAACAGGATATGCATCTACAGCTGCTCAAGCTACGGGAACATGGCGATTTGATAATGTTTCATTTGCTGGTACACAAATACCTGGACCAACGGCGTCAGTTTTTTCTGCAAATTCATCCATCTGTCTTGGTAATTCAGCAAATTTATCTGTAGCAATAACGGGTGGTACTGGACCTTTTAAAGTGGTTTATCAAGATAATGCATCAACACCTAATGTTTATACAGTTTCTAATTATGTTAGTGGGTCGTCAATTAGCCTCTCACCAACAATAACCTACAACTACTCTTTAGTAAGTGTAACTAGTGCAAATGGGTTAGGAGGTATTGGAACTGGAAACAGTGGCTCACCAAGAATTACTGTAAATCAGTTGCCAACAATTACAGTTTCATCAACTGCTACAACGATTTGTCAGGGAACAACAACTTCAACATTATCCTACACAGCAACAACAAACTCGCCTAACAAGTATAACATTGTGTGGAGTGTATCTAATCCGTCTGTATTAGCAAATGTTACCAATGTTACTTTGGCCAGTGCGCCCTCTTCAATATCTATTACTGTACCTGCTTTGGCCGCTTCTGGAACTTATACTGGGAATTTAACGGTTACAAACAGTATTACAACTTGTCCAAGTATTGTTAAATCTTTTACTTTAGTTATAAATGGTAGTCCTGCAATAATTACAAATCCATCTACAAGTAATCAGGCACAGTGTTTCGGAAACTCTTATCCATCTATTTCTGTTGTAGCTTCGGGTGCTGGACTTGCTTATCAATGGTATTCAAATCCAACTAATTCAAATATTGGGGGTGCCAGTTTGGGTAGTGCAAACGGAGCACAGACTTCAACATATACACCACAAGCAAATTTTGCAGGTACTCAATATTATTATGTTAGAGTAGTGGGCAGTTGCTTGCCTGCGATTCCTAGTTCTTGTTCTGGTGCTTACACAATTACCCCAGCATCTGTAGGAGGCAATACAGTTCCCGTAACACAAATTTTTTGCACGTCAGGTATTCCAAATGATATTACATTATCTGCAAATATAGGTGTAGTAGTGAAATGGCAAAAAGCATTAGATGCTGCGTTTACAGTCTCATTAACAGATATTCCTGCATCTGCTGGTTTGGTTACTTTAACGGGTGCTCAAATTGGCACTGTTTCACAAAACACATATTTTAGAGCTGTTGTCCAAAACAGTACTTGTACAATTGCCTATTCTGGAACATCTCAAGTCACTTTTGCTTCTACAACTTGGAATGGGTCAACTTGGAGTAATGGTGCGCCAGACTCAATAACAAAAGCTATTTTTGCTAGTAGTTATACATCTGCCGGAAGTGGAACAGGCGATTTGACAGCTTGTTCAGTAGAGTTGCTATCAAACGCTCTAGTAACTTTTTCTTCTGGTGATACTTTTACAGTTTTAAATGATATTATCGTTTTTTCGGGACCATTGCCTGCTACTTTAACATTTGAAAACAATGCTAGTTTAGTTCAAATAAACAATGTTTCAAATACATCATATATTTATTATAAACGAAATTCAACACCTATGTTGAAGTATGATTATACCTATTGGTCAAGTCCAGTTTTGGGTCAAACTTTATATAATTTTTCTCCAAACACACTTTCTGATAAATATCTTTCATGGAATGCGTCAACATATGGCTGGAACTGGGAAACATCAAGCAATACCATGTCACAAGCAAAAGGTTACATAATTCGAGCTCCAGATATTGCACCATTTAATACATCAACGAGAAACTCTTTTAATGGACAATTTTTTGGAATTCCAAATAATGGACCAATTACAACACCAATATTTGCAAGTGGTTCAAATAATTTAAACTTAATAGGAAATCCATATCCAAGTGCAGTAAATGCAGATGATTTTTTAAATTTTAATAAATTATCTAATGGTGGTGTATTAAATGGTACAATTTATTTTTGGACACACAATACACCAGTTTCAAATTTAGTTTACAATAATAATGATTACGCAAGCTATAATTTAACTGGAGGTGCAGGTACACAAGCAGCACCGAGTAATCCATGCTCAGGATGTAACAATTCAATCCCAGATGGGACAATTGCAGCTGGTGAGGCTTTTTTCATACAAGGAATTGCAAATGGGACAGCCACTTTTAATAACTCTATGAGAAAAGTAGGAGGAAATGCGCAGTTTTTCAAAACGAGTTCTGTTGTGCCGGCATCATTTGATTCTGATAAAAATAGAATTTGGTTAGAGTTATCAAATCAATCTGGTGCTATAAAGCAAGCCTTAATTGGCTATGTTACTGGAGCAACAGATGGTTTAGATGCAATGTATGATGGTGGTTTTATAGATGTTGGAAACCCAGTGCAATTGTATTCTTTATTAAATAATGATAAGCTTACTATTCAAGGTAAAGCACTCCCATTTAATAATAATGATCAGGTTCTATTAGGATTTAAAGCAACAGTTGCTGGCACATTAGAATTAAAACTATCTAACTTTGACGGATTATTTTTAAACCAAACAGTCTATATTGAAGATGTTTTGTTAAATACAATTCATAATCTTTCTGCTTCGCCTTATAGTTTTGTAACTACTTCTGGAACGTTTAATAATCGATTTGTATTACGATTTACAAATTCTACATTAGGGACAAAAATTTTCAGTGCTAATAATTGTGTTGTGTTTATAGATAACGGTATTGTTAAAGTTAATGTAGGAAATGAGACTATTAAAAACATTTCAATTTATGATATGCAAGGACGGATGATATCTGATTTTAAGAACATTAATAGTTCAGATTTTAGTTGTAATTCACCTCAAGCAAATTCTGTTTTACTATTAAAGATAGAAATTTTTGATGGTGAAATTGTTTACAAGAAAGTATTGAATTAAATGGTTGAGTTTAGTTATTTATTGAAAAAAAAACCGTCATGATGTGCATCGAGACGGTTTTTTTAATTTTTAAACTATAAAGTATTTATATTTTTATAAACTTAAAACTACTATTTAAATTCTCATTTGTTATTGTAACAAAATAGATTCCATTTTGCAGTTCACCTACTGGTATAGATTTGTTCTGCAAGTTTTGAAAAGAATAAGTTGCAATTGTTTTGCCTATACAATCATGAATATAAATGGTTGCATTATCTAAATTTTGAGTTTCTTTTGATTCAATATGCAGTTCATAACTTGTTGGATTAGGGAAAATAACAAATTGATTATCAGGATTAGAATATCTTAGATTCCCTAAAGTACCATTCATTTGCTGGTATAAATAAATAAAAGCCTGATAATATTGATTTGCAATATTTGCATCATGAACTATCAAAATATTTTCATCATTTTTTGTTTCTGCAGAGGTACTCCAATTGTGCGATCCAACCAATACTATGGGGTCTGACGTTGAATTAAAATTATCTACAACCATAAATTTATGATGCATAATGCCAGAAAGATTGTAGCTCAAAGCATGGTTTGGTGCTAAACCTGCTTGCAGATTAGAAATTTGGTTACCACTTGGGTTTTGATTATCTAAAAGTACATTAATGTTAGAAATTCCTGAATTGTATCTGCCTAATAATGCATTTTTGATATCTGTTCTTGTTTCTACCATTGTAGCAATATTAATATCAGTACTAGCGCTATTAATAGAGCTAATTATTCTTGCATTAGCACTATCTGAAGGGCTAAAATAATTTTCTACAGTTTTTCCTCCAATGATAAATGTATGTGGTGTATTGTTTGTTTTTTGGTATCCAAATTTTGAATTGGTTAAATTTGGCATCATTGTATTACTTCCCCACATTTCCTCAAATTCAATAGTATAGGCAAGAGCTAAACTTTGATCTTGAACAATAATGACACTATTTTTGTCTGGTCCATCTATTTGAGTCGAAGTCCAATTAGTAGATCCTGTCCAAACTAAAGGTAAACTACTATCCATATCATTTGCATCAAATAAAACAAATTTATTATGCATAATTCCAAATTGATTTGTACCATCAGCTATTGGACTTGCAATTCTAGGAATTCCACTATTCAATAACGGAATCATTTGGCTAGTTGTACTCCCGTCATAAATAACTCTCACAGCAACTCCTCTTGTAAATGCGGCATTGATGGCTCCTGCAATTCCAGTCGAAGCACTTGGAGAATAGGAATTGTAAATAGCAATATCAAGTTTGTTATGACAACGATTTATATAGTTTACCAAAGTGTCATCAAGGTGATCAGCTAGATTTATCGCAACTTGACTTTGTGCAACAGATGCTTCAACGGGATGGTTAAAATATACTTTAATACTTCCAGTTGAGGTAGAGATAGATGCAATTCTTTTGACAGATATTAAAGTATCTTTTCCATTATATACTTTTATTTTAGCGTCAAATATACGACCACTCGGAACGTTTAAAAACTTAAAACAATCTCTTGATGCTTCAGATTTATTATGCAATTCTTGTTTTGAAATTACATCTGTTAATGTAGCTGTTATAATTGATGTATTAGTATCAGATTTTAGTTCGATATTTTTTCCTTCATATCGCACCATTATAGTTCCATCCTTATAACTATTTTGTGAAAATGAAGTAAGTGTAGTAATTATTACAAAAAATAAGCTGGTGATAGTTTTTATATTTTTCAATTTCTTGGATTTAAAATACAAATTTAATTAGAGAATTAGAATTAATTCAAAATTTAACGTACTATATGTATATTATTTTTATAAAAACCTGATTGTCAATTTAAAAATTTTATAAATTTGAGTAAAAATAACATTCTTCTTACGTGTACTTTTTATTTTTTCGGAATTTTTTAGTTATCAGCCGTAAATTTGATTTATTTAAAATACGACAAATGACGTATTATTTTGTAATTCATTTATTATATTTTTGATGATGTAAATAGGATTAGAATCTAAACAAAAATTTTTGATTTTAAAACTATTAAAACATTCAGAAATCCCAAGTCTCAGAATGTCTATTCTAAAATAACCTAATTAATTAATTTTAATAAATTATTTTTATGAAACAAAGTTTACACAAATTCAGAGCGATTGTGTTTTTATTAAACTTAGTATTTATTACATCTATGAGTTTTGCACAGTCAGCAGGTTTCAACACAACTTTTATTGTTTTGGAAACAAATGGAAGTGGCAACACTTATTATGATTTGAAGGCATCAACTTCAAATATCGATTTCAATAATACCAATCTTGGCAATTTTTGTTTGGCAACAGGAAATAGCTTAATTTTTAAAGGTGCAGAACATAACAATTATAAATGTGGAGGTTGCGATATTACAAGCACCAGTATTTATTATCGAATTTATCCTACTGGTTCACCAGCTGGAAGTTTTACATCAAACTACATAGGATATTTCTCGGGATTTGACAATGGTTGTGGTGGAGCAGATCAGCAGTGGAAAAACGTGACATATAACACTGATTTACTTGCTGGCTTAAGTTCAGGAAACTACACAATGGAGGTTTATTCTGATGAATCAACTACTTGTTCAGGAACAATTTATGCAAGTAATGATGGTTCAAACTTTAAAGCAAATTTTACAGTAATGTCGAGTATTACATATTATGCTGATGCTGATGGAGATGGTTTTGGGAACGGTTCAATATACATAACTGCTTGTTCAGCTCCTGTAGGATATGTTACTAACAGTCTTGATTGCAACGATAATCAATTGGCTTACACAGATAATGATGGCGACGGGTTTGGAGTTCTTCCTTACGTTTCTTGTTATTATAATGGTGCATTAAATAATTCAGATTCAAATGATGCACAGTTAAATTATACTGATAATGATGGCGACGGATTTGGAACTTCTCCATATGTTCCCGTTGGTGGTGTTTTAAATGCAAGCGATTGCAACGATAATCAATTGGCTTACACAGATAATGACGGTGACGGATTTGGAGTTCTTCCTTACGTTTCTTGTTACTATTATGGTGCATTAAATAATTCA
>JANXVF010000041.1 GCA_025351785.1 Flavobacterium sp. | reverse complement strand
CTGGTGGAGTAGATATTAACAATTGGAGTAAACTTAACGAACAAGAGAAAAAGAATGCTCATACAAAAATTGGTATATTTATTATAGTTATCGTGATTTTGTAACTGGACAATTAACAAGAATGCCAAATATAAAAGGTGGAGCAAATCGTTTTAAAAACAAAACGGACAGATATAATTATCTAAAAACTTTAAGAGATGCGTTGGAATTTTTATTAGAAACAGGATTCAATCCTTATGAAGATAATCTCGAATTTAATTTAAATGAAAATGAACCAACAAAAGTTATAAAAACAATTGAAGTTAAACCTACTCCTACTATTACTAATATTGAAAAACCTTTACTACAAGAAAATTAAACTATTGAAATTGAGGAAAACATTCCAACTATAAGAGAAGCATTTGATATTGCATTAAAAATTAAAAAAAGTTCTATCAGTGAAACTTCATATAAGAATTTTGAATTACGAATTAGAAAATTCAAAAAATCACTCGATTAGGAAAAACCAATCACATTTATTACTAAAAAAGTAGTTAATGACTATTTGAATAAGGTTTTAGATGAAACTAGTGCAAGAAATAGAAATAACACTAGAACAGATTTAAGCTCTTTGCTTCAGATATTGGAAGATAATGAAATTATTACCGAAAACATTATTAAAAAAATTAGCATTTTAAAATCAAATCCCGAACGAAACAAGACTTATACACCCGAAATGCAAAAGGACATTTATGACTATTTGGAAATAAATGACCCTTTACTTCTAGTCTTTATCAAATTTGTTTGTTACAATTATTCAAGACCTGTTGAAGTTTGTAAATTAAAAGTGAAAGACATTGATATAGTTGACAAAAAACTATATTTGAAGACAAAAAACAAGAAAGTAAAAATTAAAATTATACCTCAAATAGTAATTGATAATTTTGAGGATTACTCTGATTATTTAAAGTGATTTTAAAAATTTATTTATACAAAATAATTTTTTCTAAGTCAAGCCGTGAGTAGGATTTATCTACCAAAATAATTAGATTTACATTCAATTAAAACATCAAAAATTTAGTGTTAAATTCTACTTTAAGAATAAATGGCAATTAACAAACATCAAATAATTAGATACAATCGCTTGGATCGCTGTTTCAGAAACATTGGTAAAGAATATAGTTTTGATGCTCTTTTGGATGCCGTAAACGAAGCAATTTTAGATCATGACAGTTCAAGTTCAGGTGTGCAAACAAGAACGTTGCGAAAAGACATCACTTTTATGCGCAGCGAAGCCGGTTATAATGCTCCTATTGAAACGCTAAAAAGTGCTAATGGTACAAACTATTATCGTTATGCTGATGCCTCTTTTTCAATTCATAACAGTCCATTAAACGATACTGAAGCCGAACAGTTAAAGAAAGCAATATCTATTTTACAACGTTTTGAAGGTAGTCCAGAATTTGAATGGGTAAATGAAATTGCACCACTTTTAAATGATAAATTCGGACTAAAAAACAACGATCAAAAGGTAATGTCGCTCGAAACCAATATCGATTATAAAGGCTACGAATACATTACTCCAATTTTCAATGCTATAATTAATAAAACAGTTGTAGTGATTAATTATGAACCATTTGGAAAACCAGAATACCAAGTTACCTTTCATCCTTATCATTTAAAACAATTCAACAACAGATGGTTTGTTTTTGGATACAATGAATACAATAAAATGCCACAATGGAATTTAGCTTTAGACCGAATCAATGGCGAAATAGTCAAAACAAATAATAAATACCTAAAAGACACAACCGATTGGACAGAGTTCTTTGATGACATTATTGGTGTTTCTAAAAATACAGACGGTAAAATTGAGGAAGTAAAATTAGTTTTCAATAAAGAACAAGCTCCATATATAGAAACCAAACCTTTACATTGGTCGCAAAAATCAAAAAAATTAGAAGACGGTTCGTTAGAAATTAGAATTAAAGTAATGTTGAATTACGAACTTGAAATGCGAATTCTTTCCTTTGGTGAAAAGGTAATTGTTAAAAGTCCTCAAACTCTTGTTGACAACATCAAATTCCGAATTCAGCAACTTATGAATAACTATTAATTAGCTATGCACTTATAATACACACCAATAAATTACCTTTACACAAATAGTAAATACCTCATGATAACAGGCGAATTAAAATCACAAATTGACAGAATCTGGAACGACTTCTGGACCGGTGGAATTTCCAACCCATTAACGGTTATCGAACAGTTTACTTACCTCATCTTTTTAAAACAACTCGACGACAAGCAAATTCTTATCGAAAAAGAAATCGCTTTGCTCGGCGGAACAACCAAAAAAATGATTTACGGCGAAGGTCAAAAAGAACTGCGTTGGAGCTATTTCAAAGACAAAGATCCCGAAGTACTATTCGACTTATTTCGCAAACCGCAACGTCATTTGAACGACTTAACTGTTTTCGATTTTATGAAAACGCTTGGCGCTGATGGCGGAAAATTTTCCGAATACATCAAAGGCGCTACTTTTATGATCGAAACGCCCAAGTTGTTAGACAAAGTGGTACAACAAATTGACAAATTACCGCTAGACAATCGCGATACCAAAGGCGATTTATACGAATACATGCTTGGTAAAATCGCCGAAGCTGGAACCAACGGACAATTCCGAACTCCACGACACATTATCCGAATGATGGTCGAGTTGACACAACCGCAAAAAGAAGATTTAATTTGCGATCCATCATTGGGAACAGCTGGTTTTTTGGTCGCTGCAGGACAATACATTCAAGACAACCACGAAGATTGGTTTCTAGAAAAAAAGTTTCGTGAGCATTTTAATACCAACATGTTTAATGGTTTAGAAATCGATCCGTCGATGATGCGCATTGCTTCTATGAACTTGCAATTGCACGGCATGGAAAATCCCAATTTGGTTGGCGGAAGTGCTTTGGCAGAAAGCAACGAAATCAACGGAAAATTCAATTTAGTTTTAGCCAATCCGCCGTTTAAAGGTGCTTTAGATTATGATGAAGTAGAAAGCAGCTTGCTACAAGTTACCAAAACCAAAAAAACCGAATTACTATTTTTAGCATTAATATTAAGAATGTTAAAATTAGGCGGTCGTGCGGCAGTTATTGTACCTGATGGTGTATTGTTTGGTAGTTCTGGTGCGCACAAAAACATTCGTCAAGAATTGGTTGATAACCAGCAATTGCAAGCTGTTATTTCTATGCCAAGTGGCGTTTTTAAACCGTATGCTGGAGTAAGCACTGCAATTTTATTTTTTACCAAAACCAATTCTGGTGGTACAGATAAGGTTTGGTTTTACGACATGCAAGCCGATGGATTTAGTTTAGACGACAAACGTAATCCTACAATAAGTGAAGAATTGCTAGAAGCGTGTTTCAAAAATCCAACCCAAACAGCCAATGAAGTAACAGGTAAATGTGATATTCCATTTATTTTAAATGATTGGAAAACAATCAACCAACAACCAACAACCAACAACTTTAACGACCGAACCCAAAAATCATTTCTGATACCAAAAGCCGAAATTATTGCCAACGATTATGATTTGAGTATCAACCGATACAAAGAAATTGTGTATGATGAAGTGATTTATGAAAAACCGCAAACGCTACTTGATGAAATAAAAGCCATTGACAAAAAACGCCAGGAAGCGATGTTGGAGTTGGAGAAAATGTTGAGATAAAATGTGTTAATTATAGAAATTCAAAATGATAAATAAAATTAAAGGAATTGTGTATGACAACAATGTATAATAGAAAACCAACCATCGAGAAATAGTTGGTTTTACTATTTGGCGTTACGTAATAAGTTAATAACCTGTCGCACAAACGTCCTTAACGTTCCAAATTAAAGTATAAAGATATAAAAAATAATTTCAAATCAACAAATGTCAATTCTTATTGTTGGTTTTCAAATAAGTGAGACACTGTCTCACTTATTTAAAATTGTAATTCTGTCAACAGTGGTAAGAAAATTGAAAAGTATTAAAAACATTTACTAGATAAAAGTAAATCAAAAAAATATAGAATTAATGCAGAAAGTAGAATTAATAAAGTTGATTGAAAAACCAATTTCAGGAGAATGGGGTTCTGATGGAAATAATACACCTGTCATTAGAACAACTAACTTTTCAAATGAAGGTAGATTAAATTTAAAAGATATTGTCCTTAGAAATATTGACCAAAAAAAAGTTGAAAATAAAAAATTACAAAACGGCGATATTATCATAGAAAAATCTGGAGGTAGTCCGACTCAACCAGTTGGAAGAGTTGTTTATTTCGATTTAGAAGGAACGTATTTATGTAATAATTTCACTTCCATCTTAAGACCAAAAAGAGATATTGTTT